>JBLNGL010000475.1:0-3190 GCA_050264735.1 Ignavibacteria bacterium
GAAGGAAACAGCCGGATTTCCGAAGCAAAAGAAATTCGAAAAAATACGGTGATTGATAGTACAGTCCAGCCTGAGATATATAATATGGAAAAAGATATTATTAAGCTGCTGCTGGAAGGGAACAGCGAAGTTAATGAATTTATACTGCAGCGCCTTTCAGTAGATGATTTCTGCCTGGATTCCCACCGGAAATTATTTGAAAGAATAGATAACAGTTTACAGAAAAATATTAAAGTCCTGGCCGGATCTTTAATTGATAAAATCGAGGATGAAAATCTCAAGGCATACATTCTTGAGATTACTTTTGAAAAATATTCCATAAGTAAAAACTGGGAAGAGATCCATCCCGGTCCTTCAAGAGAGAAAGTATTGCTTAAATATGCATTAGATACTGTCAGAAAATTTAAAGTAATGCAGATAGAACAGCAGCTGGCCGCTAATTTAAAGAAGCTCGAAAATTCTTCAAGGGAAGAGAGTGAAGAATTAATGCTGAACAATATGGAGCTTGAGAAACAGAGGAGAAGAATTAAAGAGGAATTGGATTATAAAAATGAAAACTGAATTTTCCTACCTATCATAAATCCTAAGTAAATCTGTTTTCAGTCTCCAGTTGGCAGTCTTCGATCCGGAAAGCCACATGAGCAGGACTTTTATAGGTTTCTTTCCAGAGAAAAGAACATATAATAAGTTTTTATTGAATCTCTTGAATTTTAATGTTAAGTTTTGCCTGCAAGCGGCGGGTGAACCGAGATCAACCTGAAAAAAATGCGGAAAAAAGTAATGCGGGGAATTATCGGACTTTTCAGCTCGAAGAGATAATTTAATGAAAAAATTTTTTATCCTATTTCTATTATTATCTATTTTCCACAGCTGTAAAAAAGAAATGCCTACAGAAAAACCAGATGATAATTCCGATAAAGACAGCACCATGACTGCAGATACTATTTTTGCAGGGGGGCATTTTCTAACTGCAGGGGAGCAGGTTTTAAATAATATCGGGATGTGGGACGGTAAAAAGTGGCATCCTCTGGGAACAGGAATCAGAGGAAAAAATGCGAGGGTAGAATGCATGGCATTTTATAAGGGAGAGCTATACGTGGGCGGATTTATTGATTCAGCAGGCAGTGCTTCTGCAAATCATATGGCAAAATGGAATGGAAATGAATGGTCTGCGGTGGGTAATGGAATAGATGGAAGGGTAACCAGCTTAATTGTATATCAAGATGAACTTTACGCTGGGGGATGGTTTTTCAGTGCAGAAGGCATGGATGCAGGGAACATAGCTAAGTGGAATGGGATAAGTTGGTCCTCTGTCGGAGAAGGATTATCCGATGAAGTTTATACCCTTACAATTTATAAAGGTTTGCTATATGCAGGGGGATGGTTTGCAAAAAATTATGAAGGCTACTTTAACGCAAATAGAATAGCAAGATGGAACGGGTCGAAGTGGGATACTGTATCAAGCGGTATAACTCAGGGCTCATGGATATATAATCTTACAGTATTTCAAAATGAATTGTATGCTGTCGGATATTTTCAAAGGTGCGATGATATTTCTGTTTCCAACATAGCAAAATGGAATGACACTGTTTGGTCAGCGGTTGGCGGGGGTATAATATCAGATCTGTGTTACACTGCTGCAGAATTTGGCAATGAATTAATAATCGGCGGGAAAATTGATTCTGTTGATAATAGATATATGCCCTTTAGTGCAGTTTGGAACGGTACTAAATGGAACCTCGGAAAATTTGTGTTAGATGCAGAACCCTATTGCTTAATTACTTTAAAAAATAATCTCTATATCGGAGGATTATTTAAAACGGCTGATAATATTTTAGTCAATGGTATTTTCAAGTGGGATGGAGAGATAATACATCCTTTTGATTCAGGTGTTCAGGGATATATTGTATCCATTAGAGGCAAATAATTTACATTTAATTTCCGAAAAAAAATTAAAAAATAACTGCCGCTCTTCAATATTTCCTTTAGTTTTTAAAACTCTCTGCTTTCAATAATACCTTAATCTTTTTATTTTACACTCCACAATAATTTTATAATAAAACCTCATGGCACCTAACGAAGCTTTTGTAATCGGAGTAGATTATGGTACTGACTCCGTCCGTGCTTTAATTGTTGATGCAGCGGACGGGAAAGAAATTGCAACGTCTGTTTTTAATTATCCAAGATGGAGCGGAGGAAAGTACTGCAATCCTGCTAAGAACCAATTCCGGCATCATCCTCTGGATTATGTTGAGGGACTTGAATCAACCATTAAAAATTCTTTAAAGAACGCTCCTCCCGGAACTGCAGAAAAAATAAAAGGGATTTCTGTAGATACCACCGGATCTACTCCGGTAGCAGTCAATAAAGAAGGCGAACCGCTCTCATTAACTCCGGGTTTTGAGGAAAATCCCAATGCAATGTTTATTCTCTGGAAAGATCATACAGCAGTTGAGGAAGCGGAAGAAATTAATGCTACTGCTCATCTGACTCTTCATGATGATTATACGCAATATTCAGGAGGAGTTTACTCGTCCGAGTGGTTCTGGGCAAAACTGCTTCACATTCTGCGGATTGATCCGAAAGTTAGGAAGAATATATTTTCTTTTGTAGAACTCTGCGACTGGATTCCGGCACTGCTTACAGGGATTAAAGATCCTTTAAAGCTTAAACGAAGCAGGTGCGCAGCAGGTCATAAAGCAATGTGGCACCCCTCATGGCACGGTCTTCCGCCTGACGAATTCTTAGTAAAGCTCGATCCTTTGCTGAAAGATTTCCGGTGCAGGCTTTATGAAGAGACTTATACAAGCGACCAGAAAGCAGGATTATTATCTCCGGAATGGGCAAAAAGACTTGGATTACAGGAAAATGTGGTAATCGGAGTGGGAGCATTCGATGCACATATGGGAGCTGTCGGCGGAGAAATTGAACCTTACATTATGACAAAAATAATGGGAACCAGCACATGCGATGTATTAATTGCTCCGGAAAATATGCTGGGCACAAAGCTGATAAAAGGGATCTGCGGACAAGTTGACGGTTCCGTAATTCCCGGTATGCTTGGAATGGAAGCAGGACAGTCTGCATTCGGTGATGTTTATGCCTGGTTTAAAGATTTATTGCTGTGGCCTCTTGAATCAATCAAAGTTAATGATAAAATAGATCCTGAAGCAAAACGTGAATTCATAGA
>JBLNGL010000476.1:0-2886 GCA_050264735.1 Ignavibacteria bacterium
GATATACATCCTAAGGGAGTAAATGTAATAAATAGTAATGCGGATATTACAAAATATTTTGAAACGCCTGAAAAAATTGAAGTTATCGATCCACTTACTGCTGTTTCAATAGAATCCGGCGGAAATTTATTGTCTTCTATACTTCAGCCTTCAACCGGATTAAAAGAAGCCGATAAAGAGGAAATATTATTTGAGTTGTTTGATTTTCAGAAGGAAGGAACGGGATTCTTAACCGAAAATCAGCACAGCTTAATAGCAGAAGAACTGGGGACGGGGAAAACCATTCAGGCAGTTGCGGCAGTCAGAATATTGTTCAAACAGAAATCTATAAAATCAGCCGTAGTTATATGTCCGCAGTTTGATATCGGAAATATTGAAGCAACGAAAGGAACCGGAAATCCATCCGGTTTGGCCTATCATTTCTTTATCCATGCACCTAAGCTTTCTATAAATATTATTGCAGGGGATGAAACAAATGAAAAACTGGAAAAACAATCCTTAACAAAGAAATGGTGCGATCAGGCTTCTGTATATATAATCGGATATTCATATTTAATTAAATCAATTAATTATGAAATAATAGATAAAGAAAGACTGAAAAAATTCGATTGCATAATTTTTGATGAGGCTCAGAATCTTATTAGTAAAAACATTACTAATTATTTTTCGAGATTGGAAAGTTCAAAGTCTAAATATATTTTTGGATTGACCAGCCTGCCTTCCGGATTGATCAAAAACGGAATTGAGCAGCTGTTTAAAACTGAAAAATGCAAATTAGAAATTCTTCAGAGAAAAAAATCGGATGCCGGTAAAGAGATGCCTGCTATTGTTAAGCAGGATTATTGGCTGGAACTAGATGCAAATCAAAAAATAGAATATACTAATATATTGTCCCAAGGTCGGGATAAACTTGCCCAGCTTGTTCAGGCCGGGAATCCTTTTCTTATTCAATCCAATGTATTCACTTTAATACATCAGTTAAAACAGGCTTGTAATTTTTTCAGCAGCAGCGAAACCAGTCACAAGTCGGAACTTCTTTTGGACCAGCTTGAGGTTATTTCTAAAACAAAAAAGAAGGTGCTTATTTTTTCTCAATATGACAGAATGGGGACTCAAAGGCTGGAGCAGGTTTTAAAAAAAGCCGGAATATCTTCAATGGTTTACCAAACCGGAATGCCAGCAAGAGAAATGGAAAAAATTGTAAGAAATTTCAGAACCAGTAAAGATACGACTGCATTAATTTTCGGCCTAAAAGCAGGCGGTCTCAATATTAATCTCCCTGATGTTCATTACATAATTCATTACGATAACTGGTGGAATCCAATTACGCTTTGGCAGCTTGAGGAAAAAATTAATTGTCTGGAAAAAGGCGAACCAATTAATATTTATACATATTTAAACAGCGATTCCGTTGATCTAAGAATAAACGAAATACTTGCAAAAAAAGGGCTGCTTGAAAAAAATATTATTGAAAATTTGAATCCGGAAAATATTTATGAGTTTTTCAGCAGTGAAGATTGGTTAAATATCTTCCAGGTCCCCGGATCATCTGACAAGGAGATTGAGGAAAAATTAACTAAAGCTATAGGGAAGGTAGATCAATTAACAATTGATGATTTTGAGAATAAGCTGAAGCTGTTTTTTAACCGCCTGGGATATAAAAACTTAATTTTAAAACAAGGCAGAAATAAGAATGAAATTAATGTTTCCGGTACGTTTCTAAAGTACAGCAGAGAAATAAAAATGCAAGCTTTGTGCATTTTTTCAGAGGAGGAACAGAATAAAAACTGGGATGAACTGTTCCGTTTTAAAGATGAAAAATTATTTATAGTTTCTTTAAGACAGCAGGGGAAAAAGCCTCAATTTAAATTACCGCAGAATGCAGCATATCTGAATCAGGAATTATTTATGAATTATCTAGTGCATTTTAAATTAATTTAATAGTTAAATAATCCATTACCGAATTAGCCCACGGCGTCGGCTGCCAGATCTCTTGAAGAAGGGTTAGAAGAAACATTGCAGTTGCATAAACTTGGATTAATTGAATAATGATAATCTTTTTCTACAGCATTTTTTATCTTGAAAAGAAATTATTATTCAAGGTTTAGTCTGCAAATAAAATTCTTCTTTTTATTAAAATTACTACCTTCTTCTTCCTTTGATTCTTATTTCCGGTGCAATATCCCAGTCAATGTTACATATTCTCCTTACACATGTCCTTACCGGTATGTTGTTAACCCGGTAACTCTCCCCTCATTAAACCAGATAACAATATATTCATTTTCCGTTTTATCTTTCAGATCGCAGTACTGCCAGGCCTCATTTGTTCCATCGAACTGAGGTTTCCGGGACTTCCCATTATCGTAAGAAATTCATCTCTATTCATTCCGTGATTAACTTTAATTGAATTTTGAGAACGCTGAGCATCCGGATTTAATTGCATGAATAAAATTTAGATACTTCAATGAATGCTTTTTTTCTTTCCCACATATAAGGAGTCTTTAAATCATTGAGGTCAGAAGGGAGTACTTTAATTAATCCGAAATTAGCCATATCGAGATCGTATTTCTTATTTATATTATAAGCTGCTTTTCGTGAAATGAATGTATAAACAAATACTGCATAAACCTTTTCAGATGAATAAATATTCAGCAGATCAATGAGATAATTTGATTGGACACTTTCATCCCGTTTATAATTTTTTTTCAACTTTGGTCTCTGTTCCGTATAATCAATGATTGAATATCCCCATGCTCCTTTTTTTTCCGCACCTTTATAGCTGCAGGAGCCAAATTCCGTCACCGCAAACTTTTTCCTTTTTTGAACCCACTTTCGGATCGTTCTTCGGTATTTCCAGGAATTAAATCTATTTCTGTAATAATTGAT
>JBLNGL010000477.1:0-2941 GCA_050264735.1 Ignavibacteria bacterium
AATCCAATTCCTTGCTGCAGTTCGGATCCATTAATTCCTGCAAAGCAGCTACATCCATTTTAGAAATTATTTTTGCCATTTCCGAATAGTTATGCTTTCCGACTGCACCTCTCCCGAACCATTTAATATTCCAGGAACCGATTATGAGATCGGTTTTTCTTAACGAGTCTATAGTGACAATTAATGTGTCCGATATTTTGGTCCAGGCTTTACTGACATAGCCAACTGCCAGATTGCTGAGTTCTATTTTATACCAATAAGGAACATCCTGAAGCAATTTTGAGCTTTCCCCCTTTTTGAGTGAACCGATAATTTCACTATGTGTGTTCGGCTCTTTCCTTACAATTACTCTATCCTGAACTCTTTCACTAGGTATAATATTCTGGGCATTATTGTTAAAGAAAAAGATAGTAATAAAAAGAAAAGTTAAGCAAAGTGATTTGGAAATTCTTGATAACATCTTGGATTTAAATAATCAGAAGTTTAAATATGATTAATTAATGCACGCATTTGCAGCATCTGTTTCTCAATTTTTATTTTTCGACGGGAAATAAGTTTATATAATGGTTTAAAAATTTTCCTGGGAAGTCCGGAATTAAATGATATTTTACAAGTTAGCTTTGTTCCCCTGTTTATAGGATGCAGATGGTTGGTAATAATAACTGAAAAAGGTTTTAAATGATACTTTGCAGAAAATTGTTCAAAAGGTCTCCACTCAAGAATCTCTTCCAAAAATTTTTCGGAGCCTCGAGTACATTGATTGGTTGATCCGACTGATGTTCTTCCATTATGAAGCAAATTTTTATTCCAGATTGAATTAGTGCTCCATAAATTTCTTTTATTGAAGTCATTTAACCATTCCCATACAATTGCTGGAGGCGCTTGTATTTCCATGGTAAATACTTCGTCTGCTTCTTTTTCTTCCTTTTTTATTAGATGCTTTCCAATTAATTCAGAATAACGGGAATCAAGATTTAAATTGAATGTTGTAACTTTATTGAAGTGTTCATAGGATTCAATACATCTTGTCATCCCGTCAGGCGGCATTTTCATTTCGGTAAGGCATTCTTCGGTAAACAGAGCGTAGGCACGCCATCCTGTTAAAATTGAAACATTATTCTTAAGAAGTCTATGGCTTAAGTTTACATCAGACCCTAGCGGCTTCTTCTTCCCGGAAATTTTTTGTAATACATATTCTCCAAAGTGACAAATAAATTTTAAATCTAAATCCATCGCAGATTCACAGCCATTACAGTCACAAATTTTAAGCCCCAGAGTATGGTTTCTAAATTTTATGTAGGTTGATTCAATAAGCTCTATCAAGGTTTCTCCCCGGGTTATTCTTAAATAGGGAGCATACAAAAACAGTGCATCCCCTTCAACTTCCGCAAGTTCAAGAGCCGGTGTTAAAGATGAAATTAAAAGTTCCAGAATCTCAGAGGTAATCTTATGGGAATGGTCAAGTTCATTGTTCGCAAGAAAACCTGTGTATCCGGAAATATCTGCAAGTACAAAATATCCTTTCTGAATTTCTTGGTTCATTTTTTAATTATAAAAATAAAAGGTAAAGCCGGATTGTAAAGAATTTAATTCAAGATCATTTAACGAATAAAATTCCATCTCAATTCGAGTTCAATTTACCAAAGGAGCGATCAATTAATTGGTCAATTACTCGGCAGTCTCTTTAAGTTTTGCTGCCGGTTACTTCTGCCGCATGTACTATTTGTTCTCTTTTTACTTCCGGAGATTTACCAAGCTTTATGACTGCCGTATAATAAAACCTGGCTTTCTGCATATTCCCGGTAAGCTCAGCAGATTTTCCCGCACCGTAGAGCGAATTAAACCGGTTAGGATTGTTTTTCAATGACAATTCGTACTGCTTTAGGGCATCCTGCGGACGATTCAATTCCATGTAAAGATCGCCCAGCATTTCACGGGCGGGGAGCAATGATCCCGGCGTTACAGGATTCTTTTCGGTTCTGTCCTCCAGTTCTGCAGCTGTAATCATAGTTTCTAATGACTTCTCCTTTTCTCCATTTGCATACATTTGCCAAGCTTTCACAGCTGTTTTTTGTATCTCAATCTGATCTATCCAATACCTATTAGCCTCAGAGTTTTTGAAATTATTCTGCAGCTCTTCTAATTTTTGAAAAGCCAGAAGAGCATTTTTTGCATTTCCGTTTCTGCCCGCACCAATTCCCTTAGCAAAGTATGTCAACGCTTCATACTGAGGAAATTTTTTCCATGGAAATTCAGAGTAGCTTACAAGTGAAAGATTTTCAGCTTCTTCCCAGTTTTGAAATTCAAGAGCAATGCGCCCGGGAATTCCTGCAATTGCATAGGCAGTAACAGGCGACGGTTCAAAAGTCCCGCCCAGCGTATCAATTATTAATTCAACATCTTTTGCTTTTTTGTACTCCGATTTTTGAAGAAATGCGTATACAAGATAATCAAGAGCATGAAAGTATTGACCCGAAATTTGCCCGTTAACAGGGATCTTCCTCGCTGCAGCAGCGGATTTTGAGTTAAGATCTATTGATTCATCCCAGTATCCAAGCCGGGTGAAAATGTGCGTGGGCATGTGCAGGGCATGAGGTATTTCAGGTGCAATTTTATAATAATTTCTTGCAACCCGCAAAGCATTTAATGCAAGCGGCGGAACATCATAAGCATGAATAGCATAGTGAAATGCACCCGGATGATCAGGCATTTTTATCATGATTTTTTCACAAAAAGCTCCGGCTTGGCGCTGCACTTTGTAAGTCTTATCACCCGGTGAAATAGTAGATAACATCCCTAATACAGAGAACAATCCAGCTTCCACATCTTCCGGCAATTCTTTTGCGGCAGTCTGCCAGCCGTTATCAAATGAAATCAGTCTTTCAGGTTCGGTTCTGTTAACTCCGCCATCAAAATACGCGGCAATAGCCGATCCGTACAG
>JBLNGL010000478.1:0-7260 GCA_050264735.1 Ignavibacteria bacterium
CAACTAAAAATTAAGGAAGACTTTAAACCTGCAGCTACTAATCAGCCGGGAAAGGAATATCCTCAGGTTAATTCTGAAGGAAGAGTGCGAGCCAGTATATCTGCACCAGAGGCTCATAAAGTGCAACTTGATATTAGCGCAGTAAAATATGACCTGACCAAGGACGAAAATGGGGTATGGACCGGAGAATCTGCCCCTCAGGATGAGGGGTTCCATTACTATCAGCTCTGGATTGACAGTGCTGCAGTTCCCGACCCCGGCAGTATGTATTATTATGGCGCAATGCGTTGGGGCAGCGGTATTGAAATACCGGCGCATGATGAGGATATTTATGCTCTTAAAAATGTACCTCACGGACAGATACGTGAGATTCTTTTCCCTTCAAAAAGCACAAACACTTCGCGAAGAGCCTTTGTGTACACTCCTCCTGATTATGAAAAGAATCTAAACCAACGTTATCCTGTATTGTACCTTCAGCACGGCTGGGGTGAAAATGAATATGGCTGGCCAAATCAGGGTAAGACTAATCTGATTATGGATAATCTTATTGCTTCTGGAAAAGCCAAACCATTTATAATCGTAATGACCTACGGCATGACCAATGATGTTAAAATCGGCGGTCTCAGAAACTTCGACATCAAACCATTTCAAACCGTTTTAGTTGACGAACTGATCCCTTATATAGACGCTAATTTCCGCACGCTCACTGATCAGCCGAACCGTGCAATGGCCGGACTTTCTATGGGGGGTTTTGAAACAAGGTTAATCACCTTGAACAAACTTGATACCTTTTCACATATCGGCCTTTTCAGCGGCGGCAGTATTTCAGCAGATGATGTAAAAAACACCCATGGCTTCAAAGAAAAAGTGAAGCTTGTGTTTGTAAGCTTCGGCAGCAGAGAAATTGAAAATATGAAAAACAATACCCGCGGTCCCTTTGGTGGAGATCCCCAGGAAAATACTAAAGCAATACAGCAAGAAGGGATTAATGCTAACTTCTATGTTTCTCCTAATACTGCTCACGAATGGCAGAGTTGGAGACGCAGTCTGCATGAATTCGCACAATTAGTATTTATGGATTAAGGGAAGGAATTATGGACGAAGCGGGCCTCGAATATGTTTATTACGAATCACCGGGCACAGCACATTAATGGTTAACCTGGCGAAGATCTCTTTACCAGTATGTACAATTATTGTTCAGGTAAACAATAGTGTAATCGTCTGGAATCAAAAATCAATAAAGAATTGTCAATATTTTATGTATTAATCCCTAAAATGAAATAGAACATTCAAAGGAAAAAAAATGATAAAGAAAATATGCCTATTTATTTATTTATTAAACTCAGTAAATATGTGGGCTCAAATGCTGCCTTTTCAAAATCCAAATTTAAGTTCTGAAGTAAGAGCTAAAGATTTAATATCAAGATTAACTCTTGAAGAAAAAGCAGCTTTAATGTGTGATCAATCTGATGCAATTCCAAGACTTGGAATCAAGAAATTCAATTGGTGGAGTGAAGCACTGCATGGTTTGGCAAATAATGATAGTGTTACTGTGTTTCCCCAACCGATTGGAATGGCTGCATCATTTAATGATGAAATGGTCTATAAAATCTTTAATGCAACCTCAGACGAAGCCCGGGCAAAATATCATCAGTCTATAAGAAGTGGAAACGAAAACCGACGTTTCCTTAGCCTATCTGTTTGGACTCCTAACATCAACATTTTTCGTGACCCAAGGTGGGGCCGCGGACAGGAAACTTATGGTGAAGATCCTTACTTAATGTCACGAATGGGAATTTCTGTTGTAAGAGGATTGCAGGGGCCCGAGGATTCAAGATACAAAAAGCTGCTGGCTTGTGCAAAACATTATGCAGTACACTCAGGTCCGGAATGGAACCGGCACGAACTTAATCTCAATAATGTTGATCCCCGCGATTTATACGAAACCTATCTTCCCGCTTTTAAATCATTGGTTCAGAATGCAGATGTCCGCCAGGTAATGTGTGCTTATCAGCGTTTGGATGATGATCCTTGTTGTGGAAACACCCGATTGCTTCAAAGAATTTTACGTGATGACTGGGGTTTTAAGTACGTTGTAGTTTCCGATTGCGGAGCTATTGCAGATTTTTATACAAGTCATAAAGTATCATCTGACGGTCTTCATGCCTCTGTAAAAGGAGTTTGGGCGGGAACTGATGTTGAATGTCAGTGGGTAAATCATAATTTTAAACAATTACCTGAAGCTGTTAAGAGAGGTTTGATTACTGAAGAAGAGATAAATGAACATTTGACGCGCGTGCTCATTGGCCGATTTGATCTTGGCGAAATGGACGATGATGCTTTGGTTCCATGGGCTAAGATTCCAATGTCAATTATAAATAATGAAGAGCATAGGAAACTTGCACTGGATATGGCTCTTGAATCAATGACACTTCTTCAGAATAAAAATAATATACTTCCTTTAGAGAAATCAATTGATAAAATTGCTGTAATTGGTCCTAATGCTGATAATGAACCCATGTTATGGGGAAATTACAACGGGACGCCGATCAGAACAATTTCGATTCTCGAAGGCATAACTTCAAAGCTTTCAGCCGATAAAATATTTTATGACAAGGGATGCGATCTGGTAGAAGATAAAGTGACCGAAAGCTACTTCCAGCAATGTTCGATTGACGGTAAAAAAGGTTTTAAAGCTACTTACTGGAATAATAGAGATCTTACAGGCGATATTGTTACAACACAACAGATTGTAAATCCCATAAAACTAACAACTGCCGGACAGCACGAATTTGCGCCCGGTGTTCTGCTCGAAGGCTTTTCAGCTAAATATGAAACCGAGTTCGTACCAGCTCAAAGTGAAGAAATAGTATTTAAAGGCGGAGCTACCGGACACTTTGAATTGATTGTAAACGGTGACACTATTATTAAGTATGATAACTGGAGAACGCTTCCCTCAAGACATCCGTATAAGGTCGAAAGCGGTAAGGAATATAAAATTGAAATCCGTTATGCCCAATTGTACAATTGGCAGGCAAACATCGAGTTTAATCTTGGCAAAGAAGTAGATGTAGATTATACAGAACTTTTAAATAAGCTTCAGGAATATGAAATTGTAATATTTGTCGGCGGTCTTTCCTCTATGCTTGAAGGTGAAGAAATGCCGGTATCGTATCCGGGCTTCAAAGGCGGCGACCGTACGGATATAGAACTCCCTTCAGTACAGCGTAATTGCCTTAAGGCATTAAAGCAAGCTGGAAAGAAAGTAGTCTTTGTAAACTGTTCAGGTTCTGCTGTTGCTTTTACACCTGAAACCGAAACCTGCGATGCAATACTTCAGGCATGGTATGGAGGTGAATCAGGCGGACAGGCAGTTGCCGATGTTTTATTCGGAGATTATAATCCTTCTGGTAAACTTCCTGTTACTTTCTATAAAAATTCAGAGCAGTTACCTGATTTTGAAGACTACTCAATGAAACGACGCACCTATCGTTATATGAATGAGCCTCTTTTCCCATTTGGTTTTGGATTGAGTTATGCAACCTTTTCAATTGGTGATGCAGCAGTCAGCAAATCAGAGATTAAAAAAGATGAAAGTATCGAACTTACTATCCCTGTAGCCAATACCGGCAAACGCGATGGAACTGAAATAGTCCAGACATATGTACGTAAAGTAAATGACGATGATGGTCCGCTTAAAACTTTAAAAGGTTTTCGAAGAGTCAATGTGGCTGCAGGTAAAACCGGTCAGGCTGTAATTAATTTATCTTACGACTCATTTGAATTTTTTGATAGAGAAAAAGTTAAAATCATTGTATCTCCGGGAGAATACGAAATCTTATATGGAAATAGTTCCGATACAAAAGATTTAAAAATTGTAAAGATAACGGTTAAATAAAAATCTCATTTTTTAATGGACAATAGAGAAAAATCAATCTGGATTATAGTAGAATTTTGATTGTACTTTTAATATAGGAGATAACCAGTGTTTAGTAAAAGTATAATGCTTGGATTATGTTTTACAGTATCTATCGTGTTTGCACAAAAAGACAATCAAGTACAACTTGGAAATTTACAGACAGGGGCAAATGTCTCATTTATCCGGTCTGCCGAAGGTGAGTGGGGTATCGAAATCTCAGGTGGTGCTGCTCCAAACCTGGTGCAAAAAAAGCCGGCGCAGATTGAAATCTTTCGAACGGAAGAAGAGATTCTCAGGCTTGCAGCAGGATATAAGTCAATCCAGCAATCAGCATCTTTTATAGATGCACTCACTGAAATTGCATACTATAATAATGTTCTTTTTCGTGTTGAGGATCGTTGGAGTATAAATGGAGAGATTGTTTCGGTAAAAAGGAAAGTTGAAGTTATTGGAAACATTCCGGGCGGGTTCAACTCATCTATAGTTTTTAGTGTTGATCCTTTGATAAACTGGACAGACGTAAATTGTATGGCTCCGGGAGCTTTATACGGTGATCCCACACATAACGGAGAGTATTCTCCCGGTGGAACAATAAATTATAAAGAACGGCGATTTATTTTTAGGGAAGATGCATTACCGGCTCCCCTTTTTACTCTTTCTTTTAAAAATGGATCCTCGTTAGCTGTTTTGAATCCTTCTCCTAACGGAGAATCAACGCTGGAAGAGACAAAACTCGTAAAAGATGTAATGATTGATTCAAGTTTCAAATTTGGTGCAATAGGAGCCCGGCAGACTGATGAGAATCCGATTGAGTTTGGTTATTGTTTTCCCGGTACTGTGAGTTTATACAGCTATAAAGCAGAAACACCTGCAAAACCAAGATTGATCCGGCGCTTCCATCCGGCTGTTCAGGGGATTGATCATAGTTATGAATTAAAGTTCCGGTTCGGAAATAATGAATCATTCAGAGATGTAACACGAAATGCCTGGCGATGGGCCTGGAATACATTAAAGCCGGCTGCAAACCCAATTGATGTTGAACAGATGCGCCGGATTTTAATAGATCACATGGCAGATCAGGCTACGACTATCGACGGGCGCACCAACATTCCTTTTGCAGTAGCTACATTTGATACTACTGAGCTTCAATGGAACAGGAATATGACTGTGATGGGTTTTGTAAGTAAGAACATTGAGTGCGCGGATCAGTTGTTGCGCGAAAGCGATCGTGACAGCACAGAGCGCGGGCAAAAAATGCGTAATATTGGTTTGTCAATTATCTCGTCATTGATTCAGGCGCTTAATAAGATACCTCTTGAGGCAACCGGTTACGACCTTGCAACAGGAACACTATGGACTGGTGAACATCAGGAATGGCTCGCACCATGGCTGCGAAATCCTTCTGAAGATATGCGCGTACTTATCCGGTCATACAGACGCGAACGCAGTCATGGTCGGTTGCATCCCGAATGGTTTGACTGGGTTAAGACTTATGTTGATTGGCTTATCCTGCAGCAAAGAAATGACGGTTCTTTTCCCCGTCGATGGAAATCCGGAAGCAGCGAAGCAGAGGAGGAAACCGGGACAACAAGCTACTGCCCTGTGCCTCTTTTAGTCATGATGACTGAAGAAACCGGGGATGAAAAATATAAAGAAGCGGCAATAAAAGCGGCAGAATATGTGTGGTCAAATTGGGGAAGCCGGGGATTGTATGTGGGAGGTACCAATGACAATCCTAATATTACCGATAAGGAAGCCGGCATGTTAAGTTTGGAAGCATTCCTGAGTCTCTATGAATCTACTAAAGAAACCAAATGGCTGGAACGTGCCAAGGCAGCAGCGGATTATACAGAAAGCTGGATTTGGATTTGGAACCTACCGATGCCGGTTGATGCGGATGACTCACAACTTCATTGGAAGAAAGGTGTACCAACTATCGGACTTCAGGGAATAACAGCACGCGGTGTTGGAGGAGCAGATGAATATTTGGATTGGTCAACTTCCTCTTATGCGAAATTATATAAATATACAAAGGATGAACATTACCTGATCGTAGCTCGAATTTTATTACACGCTACCAAATCAATGGTCGCCCTCCCGGGGCGCCAATACGACATGAAAGGAATCGGATGGCAGCAGGAACACTGGCGGATGGGTCCGGGCGGGAATGGCCGTGGAAATGGCGGTCACCGGTTCTGGCTGCCATGGGTTTCCGCAAATCATCTGTATAGTATTACTGGTTTAGAGGAATATGATCCGGCACTGTATAAGCAATTATCTAAAGGAAATTGAAGGAATATAACTAAAGATATATTGAGATTGACAATTCAAGTGATAAACTGATACCGGGGGGATATATTCTATAATTCATTTTAAATTTATATACATGATGTTCTTCGGAAGATAAATAGGTCTCAAAATCATGAAGAAAATTTTTTTGTCCATCACTCTTCAATTATTTCTTTCAACTTATATATTTGCACAAAATCTTCTATCACCTGTTTGGAAAATCAGTTTTACCGATACTTCTGAAACAAATCTGAACCGAGTTAATACTGCCGGTTGGGAGGATGTTAATCTGCTTTTGTCGTGGGAACGGCAAAGCTATTTCTGGAATGATGGTAACGGGTGCATCATAAATGAATTTTCAGTGCCGGGTGAATTAACCGGCACAAAATTAATTCTATCAATTAGTTTGCAATGTGATGACAGTGACTTCTTTAATCTTGATAAAATGGTTTTTGAAGAAATAAAATAATGAAATATTATTTGGCAATAATAAGTGCTCACCCATAAATTCGATAAATTGGGGTTCTCATGTTCTCATACAGGGGAATGTTATATATCAGCCAGGTTATCTCATTTTAATCCTTTTTAAAAAGCAAAATCCAGAATTATTGAGGTTGCGTTATTTGGTAAGTTTTTTGACAATAATGGTTATAATTTCACATACCTAATTAGTAAATTAATTTGAAAATTTATTATAATTTGGCAGTTATTGGTACATATGTTATTAAGTCTTAAATATAATTTCATGCATAAAAGAAATAAATTATCTTATTGAATTATAAACAATTAGCAAATGTTAAAATAGAAAATGACGTAAAGACATTTTAAGAATCCAAAGAATTGACAAAATGTTTTAATTAAATAATATCCAGCTAATAAAGGAGCCCTAATGAACACATTTTTTCAGAAGTTCGTAAAAATATGTCCTAAAACCGGTAGAATAAGAAAAATATCTTTACCTAAAGGATTCTATAAACTTTTATTTCCTATTGTTGGATTAGCAGCATTATTCTGGATTATTTTTCGTGTAGTACCGAAACCAAGCAGAGCGG
>JBLNGL010000479.1:0-5120 GCA_050264735.1 Ignavibacteria bacterium
CGCCGTTCCGCAAGCAGATTCAACACTGCCGCTGAAAAGAACTAATTTAGGCTCGGTATAGTTTGCGCCTTTTTCCTGAAAAATATTATGCCAGGTATTTTCTGTTTCCGCAAGAACAACCGAAACAAATTGTGCAAGCTCTTTATCCTGTTCACTTTCGACATAGTTTGAATTAGATGTTTCACCGTTCGGGACATTTTGGAGCAGAGAGGTTGGGTCCCCCCCTAAAAGATAGATCACTAATATTACAACAATAGTTCCAATACCGCCGCCGGCTATTCCTTTTGGTGAAATTCCGCGTCGGTCTTCTACGTTTGAGCTTTCTCTTCTTCCTTTCCAGCGCATAATAAGGCCTTTCGAAAAAAATCAAAATATGTTGATTAACAAAGAAATAAAAATTTTACCGCTATGCCAGTTAAACTGTTTGCTTTTTAATGAATCTATATATTGCAAGAAGAATAATTGCACCTATTGTAGCACCGATAAATCCGGCTGCTTCTCCTACTTCATAGATACCGATAAATTTCCCGAGATAAGTGAATACAACTGAGCCGGCAATACCGATGAGTATTGTTATAATGATTCCCCCCGGATCTTTTCCCGGCATTATAAATTTAGCAAGCGCACCGGCAATAAGACCGATAACAATTGTCCAGATTATTGTCATACTCTTGTAGAATATATTTATTTGATTCTAAATAATTACAATAGATATTGCCAATCTTAGATGAATCATAAATACAAATTACTTATTTATTCTGTCATCAGAGAAATAATAAGTTGTATCAACTTGAGCAATAGATATTGTAGTAAAAATTATTAATAGATAAAGGAGTAATATATTTTTCATAGAATATAAGGGCTTGGCAACTAACCCGCCACCAATAACAGACGGGCAGATTAGAAGCACAATGACAATGATTATTAAAAAATATTATTTAATTATAAAAAATTGAATAAGTACTTCCTTTACAAAATTATTTTTGTTTCGAATTTTCTTATCCTATTGACTTTTTGCTTATCAAAGATGTTATGCGATTTTGCGATTTCTCAATTTAACCTTTTCTCTCAAATCATGTATGTGCAACCGCAGGATGAGAAAAATGGAATTCACTCAAAAGCTCTATTGGTTTTATAAATAAATCCTCATTTTTTTCTTCAACCATTTCGGAAATATCAATATCTTCAAAATCTGGCGTGAAGTGAAATATAACTTTTGCAGAGGTCTTTCCCGTCAGTTTTCCAACAAGGTCGCGAAGAATTACTGGATGCTTGGAAACAACCTCGAATAAATCAATGACACCTTCATTTTCTTTAAATACAACAACAATATCTTCGTTAAGATTTATATATATTGTATCAGAAATGGTATTCAGGCAATGCCACATAAAAATTGATATGCCATTTATTATGTCGAATCGATTTGATCGTTTGACACGACGCGATGCTAATTGCCAGAGTAATGCCAAGTCATTCTTATCAGTAATGTCAATTTTTCGCCAATCTGTTTTTATAGGATTGATTCCGCCAATTTCTGTAGAGTAGTGATAATCGGCAATAAGTGTGAATCCAAATTTAGGATAAAAGTCCATTACCGTCTCATTGGGAAATAAATAAATCAGATCTACTTCTTGCTCGTATTCATCAAGAACGTTTTCCATCAATTGTTTCGCCAAACCAAAATTCCGGTATTTAGGATCAGTCATGACGGTGCCAATTTGAATAGCTTTTTTACCCTTGCCATTCAAGAGCATTTCTTCTTTTGTGATCGACACATTGGAAATAACCTTACCATTTTCGACCAAAGAATGACAAATGTAAGTTTCATCCCAGAATCCATTCGCGTACCAAACTTCAAAATCTATTTCAAAGACATCCATTGCAAGCTGGTTGAAACTTTTTCGTAGTAATTCGTTGTATTTATAATTTTTGACGTACTCAAATTTCATCTGCTGAAATCCTGTTGAAAGTAATTAATGCTGCTGCCAAATTCGCCTAACGGCCTGCGGTTAACCCGCAGCCGGACATATTTGATAAAATTATTTATTTACAAATAACAAAACAACTCAGTAAATTTTAAATACCGCGCTCATAGGCAGTCAGAAGTTATGTTTAAAAAGTCTCTCCTGTATATCATATTTTTAACAACAAAAATTTAAAGAGACTACATATATATCTTAGCAATAATTTTATCTAATATTTATTGAATCATAAGCTTCTTTAACTAATGATGGATCATATATTCTTTCTAATCTTCGTATTGTAAAATGCCCTGTGGCCATTTTCTGATAATGATCCATAAAAATTGTGTTTATTGTGGCGCCAGTTAATCCACCTAAAATAGGTAATGATTGTGCCATTACTTTTTCTGACACAATGATTCCATATCTAGCAGATATACTTGTAATAAGTCTAAGGAGAAATGGAGCTCCCTCCTCTGCCAACCCCTTTCCGGTGATATATTTAGCTACTTCTTTTATTGCTTTTGTCATTACAAATCTAACAGTATAGTAACCGCTCTCCGATGCATTGTCCTTTAAAGAAGTTCCACCCAAAGCAAATACTTCAATACAAGACAACCGGGTTTGCAAATCATTTATATTTTCACCTTTATTTTTTCCTGTTTCAAGAATGGCTCGAAGAATTATCATTGTAGTTATTGGTAACTCGATAAATAACCCAGGTAATCCGAAGAATCCGCCTCCAAAACCACTTGCTGCGGACGCTATTTTATAAGTTAATGGATTTATTCTTATTTTTTCATTAAATGAATAGGTTATATAATCAAGAGCCTTTTCAATAGACTTATGTACAACCTTATTTATTTGTTCTCTAAATTTTTCAGGAAGTTTATTCAATCCCAGTTCGATTGGTTTACCTATTTTGTTTGCTATTTGTATCGGAAGATTTGGATTTTCTAAAAGTATTTTTGCTGATTTTATTTCTTCCAGATCTTCTTTATTTATTTTTGTTGTACTCATAGTTTTGCTAAATCCTCTCAACGTGTTATTATAAGTTAAAGCTGTAGAAACTTGGCAAACGTTTTTGTGAAAGTTTTTACTTCAATATAATAATAAAAATATTATGTAGATTCATAAATCACTTAACCATCAAGAGAAGTTTCAAAACAACTTAATGCTGAAGGAGAAAAAACTTAAATTCGTAAATCGAGAGATGGTGGAAAAACCGGTGGTGAACAATTTAACATTATGGATGCATTCTTCCAACTCCACAGCCGGTAAATCTTGCCTATATAGGTATACAGCATTAAAGAAAATCTCATCTGCAGCAAGGATATTCATTAAGACAAATTAAAAACAATACTAGATGATTTTAAGATTATACAACAACCTTTCAACTGAAAATAAGAAACGTTTGAACCATTTATTCTTTTCTGAAATACCTCCTATTTTAATAGGGATAAAGAAGATGGAATAATTGAGATAAATATTAGAGGATACGGGAAATTAGAAAAGAAATGGTCAGAAATAAAAAATGCGAACTGTAAACCAACAGTTCGCACATCTGGTACCTTTGGCTCCGCAGACAGGACTCGAACCTGTAACCCTCCGGTTAACAGCCGGATGCTCCACCATTGAGCTACTGCGGAATAATTAAAAAAGAGAAATTAAACTTAATGTTTGCTGTAATTTATGTCAAGCAAAACTGTGAGATTAAGCCCCTTTTGTAAATTAAAAATTATTATTCAGCCGGGAAAATCCTATTAATTGAATCAATCATCTTTTCTCTGAATAATGGCTTTGAAATAAAATCGCTGAACCCCGAGCTGATGAATTTTTCCTTATCGCCCGGAAGCACATATGCAGAGACAGCAATTACGGGTGTTGATTCAAACCCGGAAATCTGGTGAATCATCTTTAATGCATCCAGCCCGTTATATTCGCCGGAAAGATTCATATCGATTACAATTAAATCGAAATTATAAGATTTAAATAATGGAATGGCTTCTTCAAAGCTGACTGCAAATTTTATATCATTTAAGTCTTTCATCTGCACTTTAAACAAAATTTGAGAATCAATCTGATCCTCTATATATAAGCAGGTGATTTTGCTTAAATCGATTTGCCTGCTAGGTTTTGACGGAGGAGGAGCAGGCTGCGGTTCAAATTCCTCAAGCACTAATTCTTCTGTTGTTTCTGTCCCTCCTTCCCACTTTATTCCTTCTTCCAGCGGGATTGTTTTAACCTCGGGTTCAGGTTTTTCCTCTTCCTTTGCGGTTTTCCCGGGCGATTTGTCTTTGGCTTTGAACGTTTTTTCTTTCTCGATTTTCTTTTGTTCCACAGGGAAACCGAAAGGGAAAAGAAATCCATAATCCAGCTTATTCCCGTCTTTTACCAGAACTTCAAATCTCCCGTTCAAGAGGTTCAATAATTTCTTTGAAAGATTAATTGAGATTTTAGACACACCGAATTCTTTTTCAACTTTTTCTTTTTGGAAAATCGCATTCAGGGAGTCAAGAAGATATTTGGAGACCGAAGAATGCTGATCACGAATCGTAACTATAAAAAATTCTTCATCGAGCTGGTACGCAGAGAGGAATATTTTTTTTTCCCTGCTTAAGCGGATAACTATTCTAATCAGCAGGGAAATAAGACTCATGAATTTATATTTATCCGTTTTGAATTTTAGTGAAGATGAAATTTTCCCGTAGGCAAATTCAGTTCCGCGAAGCCCGGAAAATTCCTCGATTTCTTTTTGAAGCTTTTCCACTATTTCCGTAATGTGAACTTCTTCGGAGCTGATATCATATTCATTTCTTTCCAAAGATGTATATTCGGCAATCGTATTTAAAGTATGAAGAAGACTTGCCCGGTTCTGATTAATAATTTTTGCAGCTTCCTTTTGTTCCGGCGTTTTTGTCTGTATACTTTCGGTTAGTTCCTGTACAAACCCGAGAATAGCATTAATCGGAGTTAAAATTTCATGAAATAAGCTGGATAGGAAAACAGGCGAAATTGTTCCAGTTTCATCATCATCTGATGGTTCAACTTTAGCCGGCGGTTTGACTTCATCAGCGTTTAAAGTAGCAATAATATTAAAGGAATCAATTTCATTTTTATAATCCAGAACCGGGGTAACATTTAATTCAGCCTTTATTG
>JBLNGL010000480.1:0-2789 GCA_050264735.1 Ignavibacteria bacterium
TACACTTGAGGTTGCTTCATCGAGTATTAAAATTTTCGGATCGTAAGCCAAAGCCCGTGCAAATGAAATAAGCTGCTTCTGGCCTACGCTTAATGTTGAGCCCCTTTCTTTTACTGTTTCAGAATATTTGCGGGGGAGCTGCTGAATAAATTTATCTGCACCTACGATTTTTGCGGCTTCTATTAATTTCTCTTCCGGCATTTCATCGTTGCTCATGCTAATATTGCTTTTTATCGTACCGGAAAATAGAAATACATCCTGCAGAACAATAGAGATATGCTTTCTTAATTCTCTTTTATCAACTTGGCTTATATCAATTCCATCCACAAGTATTGATCCTTTTTGAATATCATAAAACCTTGCAAGTGTATTGATTATGCTTGTTTTCCCTGCACCCGTAGCTCCCACAATAGCAGCCGTTTCTCCGCGGTTTATTTTAAATGAAATATTTTTTAAAATGAAATCGCTCCCATTATAAGCAAGCCATACATTTTTGTATTCAATCTCTCCCGTAATTCCCTTCAATGGGACAGGTTTTTCAGGATTATTTACAAAAGTATTATTATCCAGCAGTTTAAAGATTCTTTCAGAAGAAGCCATTGCAGTCTGCATTATGTTGTATTTTTCAGAAAGATCCCGGATCGGCCGGAAAAACATTTCAGTAAATTGAATGAATGCAAAAAGATCACCTAACGTTAAAGTATTTCTAATGATCTCCCCTCCGCCATACCAGATTATTAATCCCAGGGCTATAGAGCTCAAAAATTCCACCCCGGGATAGAAAATGGCATAATAGAAGATTGATTTAATATTGGATTCGCGGTAGTCGTTATTTATCCCGGAAAATTTATTGAGCTCATCTTTTTCTTTGCTGAAGGATTGGACAATATTCATTCCCGTTATATGTTCCTGCATATATGAATTTAAACGGGCTAAGTGAAGTCTAACATCTCTGTAAGATTCTCTTACCTTTTTTCTAAAGAGGAATGTGCCGTAGACTAGAACAGGAAAGACCGAAAGGGTTACTAGTGATAATTTTATATCCATAAAGAACATGAATGCCAGGATCCAGACAATTGTAAAGATGTCGCTGAATACCATTACAATACCGGATGAGAAAAGTTCATTCAGAGATTCTACGTCGTTTGTAGTTCTTGTAACAATTCTGCCGATCGGGGTTTTGTCAAAAAATTTTAAACCGAGCTTTTGTGTATGTTTAAAAATCTGAGTGCGGAGATCAAAAATAGTTTTTTGACCAAGGTATTGAGTATAATAAGTGAGATAGTACTGGATCACTGACTGGAAAAGGAGTGATGCAAACATAATTAAGCTGATTATTAAAAGTCCTCTGTAGTCTGCTGTGAATATATAGTCATCTACTGCGATTTTAGTCAAATAAGGGCGAAGCGGTCCCAATGCTGAAACCACAATATTCATAATAATCGCAAATATTACATACTTCTTATACGGCTTAATGTATGTAAGAAGACGTTTCATCAATCTTGAATCGTATGCTTTGCCTAATACTTCGTCCTCACTAGAAAACTGGCTCATAGAAATAACTCTACACTTTTAGTTAAAATCTGAATGTTTGAATGACTAAATGATTGCATGACATTAATAATAAATTTAAATATTAACATAAACTTCTTAATCTTGAACTTGAACCTGAACTTTCCGCCAGAGGCGGATCAGCCTTTGGCTGAGAACTTGAACTTGAACCTGAACTTACACTTGAACTTTTACAGCACCTTATGATAATCCTTTCCTTCGAAAAAATTAATTATGTTTTCCGCCGTAGTATCCATTATCCTCTCAACTGCTTCAATGGAATCGAATGCCATATGGGGAGTAATGATTACATTTTCTTTTTTCAGTAAAATATTACGTTTAAGCAGCGCCTCAAGATGTTCAACCGAAACATTTTTAGTCAGCATCTGGTTTTCTTCTTTTATTAATTCTTCTCCTTCAAAAACATCCAGCCCTGCTCCTCCGAATATCCCATTTTCGATCGCATAATACAGCGCCCCGGGTTGAATTATTCCGCTTCTTGCAGTGTTTATGAATAAGGCGCCTTTCTTAACACTCTTTATATTATTCATATTTATCATATGGTGAGTATTCTGACTATAGGGAGCATGAAGGGTGATTATATCCGAGACCTCCAGCAGCTTTAAAAGGGGAACATACTTAAAATCCATCAGCTCGGTTAAAATATGGTTCGGCTTAGGATCATAAGCCAGGACATTCATCCCGAATCCTTTTGCAATTTTAATAACATGGACGCCGATCCTTCCGGCACCGATGACTCCCAGAGTTTTATCTCTTAAATCAAAACCTTGCAATCCTTCTAAAGTAAAATCGTTCCTGGTTGTTCTCACATAAGCTTTGTGCAGATTTCTGGAAAGAGCCAGGATAAGCGCAAAGGTATGTTCCGCTACTGTATTTTCACCGTAATAAGGAACGTTGCAGACCGAAATTCCCATTTCCTTTGCTTTTTTTACATCAATATGATTGAACCCTGTACTGCGGGTTGCTATCAATTTTAAATTTTTTGCTTTTGACAAGACCTGCGAATTAATCTTCGAATAGATGAACGGAGAAATTACATCCGCATCACCCACAAGTTTGGCATTATCTTCAGTAATAACTTCCGGATAAAAAAAGAGATTGAAATCTTTATTAAACTTTTTATTTAAGCGTTTTTTCTCCTTAGGTGTAACTTCAAAAAAAATTATTTTTATTTTGGGCATAAATATTAGACAAACAATTAATATGTATTAATATTT
>JBLNGL010000481.1:0-3325 GCA_050264735.1 Ignavibacteria bacterium
TTTTGAAGTGATTCTTTCTTTAAATCATTTGTTGAATGCCCGGAATATTTTTTGTTTGCATAGACGTTCAGGTTCAAAGAATTTTGTGATGATTCCTGGAGCTTCTCCAGTTTTTTCTCCCGGTATTCCACGTTGATCCCCCTGCCGTTATAAATTGCAGCGGAAATTTCATCGGCACCGGCTTTAACTGCTTCCTTAATAACCCATTCTGCTAGGGCTGTTCTTTCTTTATTATTCATGATTTTAATATCCTTTTTTGATGGAAAATTTTATGATTGAACTCCGCCGACAGTTATCTTAGAAACCTTAACTGTAGGCAGACCCATTGAAACCGGTACACCCTGCCCGTTCTTTCCGCAGGTCCATCCTCCCTCAGCCATTTTCATATCGTCTCCAACCATAATAATATCGGCAAGCACTTTTGGGCCGTTCCCTATTATGTTCACATCTTTGATCGGCTTGGTTAATTTTCCATCTTCAATTAGGAATCCCGATTTAACATAAAAAGTAAAATCGCCTGCACCGATAAATACCTGACCGTTTGTAAAAGCTTCGGCGTATATTCCTTTTTTAACGCTGCCGATAATTTCATCTTTTGTATGAGGACCCGGGAGCATATAAGTGTTTCTCATTCTAGGCTGCGGTGAATACCTGAATGATTGTCTTCTTCCGTTCCCGGTTGGTTTAACATTGTAATGCTTTGCACTAATCCTGTCGTGAAGGTAGCTTCTCAATATGCCGTTTTCAACTAAATAAGTTTTTTCTGAAGTATTTCCTTCGTCATCGACATTTATTGATCCGCGTATATTCGGATTTGTCCCGTCGTCAACAATTGAAACAAAATTTTCGGCAACTTTCTTATCAATTTTATCGCTGAAGATTGAAATATTCTTCCTGTTGAAATCGGCTTCCATTCCATGTCCGATTGCTTCATGCAGCAATATTCCGGAGCTTCCGGCTGCAAGGACTACCGGCATTTCTCCTGCTTCAGGCTTTACGGCTTCGAACAAAGCTACAGTTCTTCTTACAGCTTCTTTAGCAAGAAGGTCTACATTATCCGGGGTAAAGAATTCTATTCCTCTCCGGCCGGAAAGATCGAAATAATTTTCTTCTCTTCTTCCGTCCTGCTCAGCATTGCAGGTTACGGCTATTTGTCCCATCGGCTGGTAATCGCAGGCAATCACTCCGTCCGAATTCACTTCGAGAACATAAGATGTTTCATTAATAAACCAGATATTGGATTTAATGATCCTTTTATCCTCGGCAAATACTTTATCGTTTATGATCTGCAGGTATGGAATTTTTTTATCTATGCCGATCTCTTCCCAAGGAGTTTCGATAGGATAATAATCCGGAGTTTCTCTTAATTTAAATTCCACAGGAGAGATATTTTTTCCTGAATCCGCAATATTAGCAGCGGTTTTCGCTGCAAGCTTCATAGCATTAGGAGTTAATTCTTCCGTGTACGAATAACCGGTCTGGTCTCCTTTTAAGACTCTTATCCCGACGCCGTATGCAACATCGGAGTAAGCACGGTTCACGGCTTTATCTTCGAGTCCGATGTAGTTTCCGATTTTATGCTGAAAGAACAAATCGCAGTAGTCTCCGCCGCGAGAGAGAGCTTCTGCCATTACATCGTTGATGATCTTTTCGTCCACCCCGAAATGATTATAATAATCGGACAGCTTCATATCTTTCCCCTTTCTAAAAGAATATGCTTTCCCGATATCTTCTTTAAGGAAATACGGAATGACTGCAGCGGCAATCATGCCTTTAGAGCTTTTTTCCAAGAACGATCTGCGTGAGATTTTTTGATTCATATGAGACTCCCTCTTTTAATGAGTACATTTCCCCGTAAAAGGTAATTTATTACTTAAATATGTATTTAACTTAATAAAATTTTTCTTTTAGTGGAAGAGAAAAATTGGGGATTATTAGGAGCGAGTGAATGTTTTTTCACATCTGCTGAGATGTAAAATAAAAAGTTAATTCCTACAAGTCTTTACCTTCCAAAGAGACTGTGTGAATATTATTAACCCACAGTTTCAACTGTGGGAAAATGACACAAAAATAAAATATTTTGTAACCGTTTTAACGGTTTTCTTAAATTTTCACACAACCTCTTCCAAAGGGAAGGTCGTTAAACTCCGATAGAGTCTAACGGACTCTATCGGTACTACAGGATAAGTTCCCTCACCCCACCACCTTCTTCACCAGTTTATCAATCTCCTTCATCTCCTCATGCAGATGCTTTTTAATATCTACGCGTATTTTGCCTAATCGTGTTGCAATCAATTCTTTTTGCGGAGGATTAACTTTTATATATTGGGCTGCTTTTTCATGTGCGGTTTTACTTAACTCTGCAAGATCTAAATGAGTCTCATTTGCCTCATCAAATTTGGGGAAATAAATATCTAATATCTTTTTATGTACATGGCGTGCACCAAATAATCCTCTCGCTTGAAAATCTTTTATCAATTCATTTGGAATTGAAGAATTAAGGAATGCTGTAATAAAATAACCTTCCTCTAAATTGTCTGTAAAGAATGAATAAGAGATTGTATCCACAAAGAATTCTAAATCTAAATCATCTCTTTTTATTAAAGTTGCATTCGCATCTTTAGCGGATGCATTGTAAATAACTATATAACTTGCATTTAAATTTTGATTTAAAAGTTTATTATGCCAATTCAAATATTCTATAGCAGAAATATCTTTATTCTTTTCAGTTTTACATAGATTCCAATATCTTTCCGCTGTTTGAAACCATATTCAATCAAGTAGCTTAAATGTTTTTGCTGATTTGGGGAATCATTCGTTTGGAATGTCTGCGGGAGATCCAGATGAGAATAGTATTAATAAATGTCTGGATTATGGTTGGTTTAAATTATAGCTTTTCAAATGGTAATAACTATCCTCCGTCCGGCATCCAGTATCAATAATCTAGTATCCTGCATCAGGTATCCAAGCATCCAGTTTCCAGATTCGCCAATTAAAATCCCCCGCAAACATTTTTACTGAAAGCTTGGCTATAAAGGCTGGATGTCATTTAACAAATATTCATTTTATAATTCTTTAACTATTTACCGCAGGCCATTCTTTCCCTTCACCCATCTCATTCTTTCACTTCCTAAGCTGTTTCCGCATCCCAAAATCCTATTTCCTCATTTTTTGATCCCATTTCTTCATTTTCAGGCTTTATTGCAGTATTTTTAATCTCATTGCGATAATTCTTTTTCTCATTCCATTGCTTCTTTTTCTCATTGCGCTGCTTCGTCGTCTCATTGCGCTATTTTTGGTCTCATTGTGCTATTTTTATTCTCAT
>JBLNGL010000482.1:0-4543 GCA_050264735.1 Ignavibacteria bacterium
ATCCGCGTGAAATATATGAGAAAAATGAGGAGTTGAAAAGGGTAATCGATATGATTACTTCCAATTATTTCACCAGAAATGAACCGGGAATTTTCAAACCTGTTGTGGATGGATTATTCAATTACGACTACTATTGTTTATTTGCCGATTACAAGTCATATATTGAAACACAGGAAAAAGTAAGCAGGCTGTATTCGAATCAAACAGAGTGGGCAAAAAAATCAATTTTAAATTCAGCCAGGATGGGAAAATTTTCTTCCGACCGTTCTATAAAAGAATACGCCGAGAATATCTGGAAGGTTAAACAGATGAAAGTAGATGTAGATATATGATCCGGATATACGGATATATAAAATCATTTGAAATTTCATTCAGAGTATTCAACCATAAATAGAAGATTCAGGATACCAGGTACCGGATTCCGGATAAAAAACAGTGCCGTTATCCAGTATCCGGGATCCAGCATCCGTTTCTGCTAAATTGTGTGGTTAACTAAAATCCTTCCTGTAATCTTCCCTTCAAGCATAAGATCTATTTTTTCACTTAATTGATTAAGAGATATTTCAGTGCAGAAATCACTCAGCTTATCCGGTTTCCATTCATGGGAAAGTTTCTCCCATAATTTTAATCTCAGATTCATAGGAGTTTCGGCGGAAGCAATTCCCAACAGATTAACCCCGCGAAGTATGAAAGGATAAACAGTAGTTGTAATTGAATTAGAAAGAGTCAGCCCGCAGGCAGCAGCAGATCCGCCGTTTTTAAGAGATTTAATTACTGTTGTTAAAATATTTCCGCCGACGGTATCAACAGCAGCATCCCATTTTTTCTGAAGAAGGGCTTTACCTGTTGTATCATTTAACTCATCCCGATTAATAACCTGAGCTGCACCAAGTTTTCTTAAATAACCATCTTTATCCTGTTTTCCTGTTGACGCAGTAATTTTATATCCGGCTTTAGAGAAAATCATTATAGATATAGAACCAACTGCTCCGGTTGCTCCTGTAATTAAGACTTCTCCGTCTTTCTTTAATCCATTCAATTCAAGTTTATAAAGGGAAAGAGCGGCCGTAAAACCGGCTGTCCCTAAAATCATAGAATCCCTAAGATTCAATCCCTGCGGAAGTTTCACAACCCATTCTGCCGGAACCCTGATGTATTCACCGAAACCGCCGGGAGTATTCATGCCGAGATCATAACCTGTAACCAATACTTCGTCACCGGCAAAAATTTCTTTATCAGAGGTTAAGGCAACAATTCCTGCAGCATCAATTCCGGGCGTATGAGGGTATTTTCTTGTAACCCCTTTATGACCGGAAGCTGAAAGAGCATCTTTGTAGTTTAAAGAAGAGTACTTTACATTTATTAAAACTTCTCCTTCAGGCAAAGTTTCTATTGAAGTTTCTTCAATTTGCCGGATGAAACTGCCATTTTCTTCGCGAACAACAAAAGCTTTGAATTTTTCAGACATATATTTGAAAGATTGAAATATAAGTTTCCTGCAACTGAAAATTAAGAAAACTTTTTTCGGAAGAAAAAAATTGGGAACTTTATACTTCTGAAAAGAATATTTTATCTGGTAATTGTAATATTTCCTTCGGAAGATTGCAGATCGATTCTGTTATTATTCACAAAATTGCCAGTGAATTTTATTATTCCCGCAGGTCTACTCACATCAAATTCAACATAAGTTTTATCAAAAAATCCTTCTAATTCTGAAGTCCCAATATCAGGGTGGATTTCATCTCCAAAGAATTCCCCTCTTGTTGCGGTAGAATCAAAGGTAGTAAAGGTAAAACGATGATCGGGATTTGCCGTATTCGTCCATTGGGCTGTTATAGGATCAATTACTGGATCGTTGCCTCCAACATTATTCTCATCCTTAGTGCATTTATTGAAAAGAAAAAGAATGGAGACAAATATAAGTGATGTAGCAATTATTTTTTTCATACATATCTTCTCCAAAATATTTTAAGTTTTATTATCTTGTCAAGGATACCAGGCTCCGGGTATCAGATTAAGGAACAAAGATTATTTTTACATATCAGGTATTTGGAATCCCGGTATTCAGCAATTAATTCACTTCTGCAAGCTGCATAACATTCATCAATTCATTAAAACGTTTTTCGAGGATGGGAATTTTAATCTCAAGGTTTTTCATTATTGCCAAAACATCTTCTTTCACCTCTTTTTTATTTTCTTCCCTTTTTTCCTCATCAGTTTCAATTTTCAGCTTTATCTCATTAATCATTTTGGTAGATTCATTCAGCTGAAAAATGTACGGAAGATGAATTTCATCAATCATATAATTAATCGCGGATAGAAATTTTTCTGAAAGGTTTTCTGTCCATACCGAGCTAATCTTTTTTTGCCATGTTTTATAATTACTGCTGATTGTGTCGTACAAAGGATTATATCCCCTAATGGATTTATTTAAATTCTCGATCCCGGCATTAGAGACAAAGGCAATTTCGAAATTCGTTTCGAAGGAAGTCTTTAAATTTTTTAGCCTTAACAGGTATTCGGAAAGCACCGGGGATATCTTGGAAAATATCTCGTCTCTCTCCTCCGTTTTTAATAAATCAGTTTCTAGTTTTGCTTTGTCTAATTCGAGCTTTTCAGATTCGATTTCAATATATCTTTTCAGAAATTCCTGGAGCTCTTTATTTGTACTGCCTGTTTCTTTTAATAATTTTTCCAGCTCGGCATATTTTTTAACTGATTCGTTCCTTCTTTTTGATTCATCTGAGGTCATTTCAGTTTTTCTGATTTTTGAAACAAGAATGGTAGTGATAAAATTAGGATCCGAAGGCACGGGAATTTTAGAATCAACCGGATAAAGAAGCTGAAGACTGTCGTCCCTTAACGATACATCAACATATTTGATATTTTCCGGTATTGAAATTACAAACTCCCCGGAAGCTGTGGTTAAAGCATCTCCTAAAGAAGTAAACCTGATTAATAAATTGCCGACGGGTTTCCTGCCGTCGTCAATCACTTTTCCTCTTAATTGTACAGACTGAGCTGAAATGAGAGATGGAAAAAATAGAATCAGAATGAATTTAAATTTCATAACTCATCATTTCTTAAGCTTAATAGTAATTGAGCCCCTTTCCGTAACTGTTATAAAATCCCGATAAAGTGTAGTGCCGTTTTTTACGGCTGTTAGAAGAAGAGTTTCACCTGCGGAAGCCGGAACAACGATTGAAAATCTTCCCTTATCATCGCTGGCTGCCGAAGCGACGCCGCTTTCGATATCAATAAAGACTGAATCTTCCGGATCGCCTTTATCATTTATAACCATTCCCCTGAGAAGAGTAGAATCTATTCTTTCTGTTAGTTCAAGGTAGATTATGCGGTTTTCCGGTATTGATATGGAATTGCCTTCCTTAATTTTATATCCCTTTATCTGCGGGAAAATGTTTACAGGTTTTCCGATGAACTTTGAAGAAACTCCTGAGAACATAACTTCACCATTTTCATTAAGCTTCTTATCAAGCCTCTGGTCTCCAAAGTCAACAATGATTGATCCGTCATTTATAATTTTTTCAGGCTTAGCGGGAACAACTGTTCTTATAGTTAAAAGGAAATCCGATTCCGGAGAAGCGAAATAAAATCCTCCGATTATCACCAGGCAGAAAATTACAACAGGGCCTGTAAGCTCAATGCTGCCGTATGAAGTTTTCCCCGAATATTTTGCGCTTGAACGCAATGCCCCGAACAGAAAAGCTGCAGAAGCTAATCCGACAGGAATTAAAATTATATAGTAAAAGGATTTTGTTATTCCGAATTCGGTTAAGCGGGGGGACAGGAAAATCATCAATATTGCCGCTACCAGGAAAAATAATGAAGCCGCCCCGCTGATATAAACCCATGTTAGTTTCGAAATCTTGTCCGGCTGTTTATCCATAAAAGCAAATAGTTGGGAAAAAAGATAAAAATATTAAGAATAGTAGTTCCCATTAAAACAATTGTCGTTTAGAAATAATCAGTTGCATTAAATAAGTCCAGCATTAAAATTATTGATATTACTTAATCAAAGACATTTTCCCTGTTTCAATAAAATTTCCTGCCTCCAGCTGATAGAAATAAATTCCACTGGTAAGGTTTTCCGCATTAAGTTCAAACTCATACTCTCCGGGAAGTTTTTCCTCATTGATAAATACTCCGACTTCATTTCCTAAAATATCGTAAATAGTGAATCGAACCATTGAGGTCTGCGGCAGTGTAAATTTTATTTTTGTCACCGGGTTAAAAGGGTTAGGGTAATTCTTTGATAAAGAGAATTTTTGAGGGATTCCTAAAGATATATTTTTGATGCCAGTAACCTGGGAATATTTTACTGTAGTAATATGCGACTGGCTCGTCCCGGTTACAATAACATTGTTTTCTTCGTCTAATGCGAGGCCGACAGCTTGATCACCCGTATGGTTAGGTCCATCGTACTTAATTGCCCAAAGCTCCTCCCCGGCAGAATTATACTTGATGGTAATATAATCTAATGTGACTGCTAGAGAGGTATCTTGGGTAGAACCGCTTACATATA
>JBLNGL010000483.1:0-4559 GCA_050264735.1 Ignavibacteria bacterium
GAAAACAAAAGACGGCAGAAAATATTCTTTCGATATTTTGAACAATAATGGGAACAAAATCGGGCAGATTACATTTTCCAAGCCTATGCTCGATGCTTCCATAAATTCAATTAGACAGGATACTTCGGTTTTTCAATCTGTTTTAAGTTTTTTTGCTTATTTATTTCTTGGAATCGGATTAAGAAAAGATTTTAAAGGGATAAAATACCGCTCCCTGAAAATTATCCTGCTTATTGTTTACTGTTCGGTATTCCGAATCCTGCTTTATCATACCGGGCTGCCGTCGAGCATTCTCGGAGGCCCTGCAGTTGATCCCGCATATTTTTCTTCAGCATTCGGAGGAGGCATCGTTAAATCACCTGGAGAGTTTTTTGTAACCAATATCTTCCTGATAATAATTTCCATTCAGGTGTACCGGTACATATTAGACTATATCCGGAGCAGACCCAAGGATAAACGGGCCGCCTGGTACAGCTATATTTTCACTGCAGCCTTATTATTCTTTTTGCTTATTACGTTAAGAGCCTTAAGCGCTTCAATAAGAAGCGTAATCTTTGATTCAACCCTCCGGTATTTCAGGGATTTGGATATTCTTCCTAATTTTCCATCGATGGTAATGAACCTGAATATTTTAATGATCGGGACAGCAGCAGTTTTAATATTAGGCTCATATATTATTCTTTCACTTTCGTTATATCCGGCGGTTAACAGGGGAAGATCAAAATTATTTTTTGTCTCTCTTTTCCTGGCTGCACAAACGGCAGGAGCTTTTTATATTCTTACCCAGGAACAGCCTCTGATTTCCGTCTTCTTAAGTGTACTTTTTATAAGCGTAGTTTTCATTTTTGCTTATCATGTCTTCTACTTAAAGCAAAATTCAATCTACAATTATATTTACGCATCTTTAGCAGCATCATTTATTACCATCATTCTCTTAAATCATTTTAATCTTGACCTTGAAAAGGAATCTCTTAAGACCACTGCACTTGAGGTAAACAGACCGAATGAAAATTTGTTCCGTTTCGTTTTGAATGAAACTTTAACAAGTGCTGCTGCAAATAAAGATGCAGTAAACTTATTTTACATGGTAAACAGCGGGTATGCTGAACCCTACAGAACAGATGCTGCTGCTTTTTCAGTATGGAGTAAAAGTTCCCTCCAAAGAGAATCGCTGAATTCATCGGTATCATTGTATGATAAAAATTTCAGCATTCTCGGAGAATTTTATGTGGGTACAAAAGAAGCATTAAATCCTTCGCATTATTTTAAAGGCCTTTCCGGAAACGAGGAAAAATTTATAAGGATTATTAATCCTCAGGATACGAACAAAGTTGAGTTTATCGGCTTAATTCCTGTCATAGATAATGAAAAAGTTTTAGGATATATCTCGGCGGCAATCGAATTCGACCTTCAGAATCTAGTATCGGGAGAAAGTATTCCGGAATTTCTTAAGTCCCGCACCTCTATCTTAAATTCAGTAATTGACATAAGCCAGCTGAAAATATTCCGGTTTACAGATTCAAAAATTGCTCAGATTTACGGCGATACTTTTCCTTCGAGGAATGAAATAAAACCTATTCTCAATGCCGATTATAAAAGGGATAATGAAGAATGGCTTCAGCTGAATCTGAATGAGGAAAATTATATTACTTACTGCCAAAAGATTGAGGAAAACGGAAGCGTAATTTTAACGGCTGTCCTTCTTAAAGAAAAACAGATCTCCTGGAACCTTTTCAATTTTTTCAAGATTTTTATAATTCACTCTGTTTTTATTGTAATCCTATTTATTGTTTTTTTATTATCCCAGCTTAAATCGTTCCGGTACAGCTTCAGAGCCCAGCTGCTGATTGCTTTTTTATTTATATCAATTATCCCGGTAATTATTTTAGCAATATATAACAGGGAGATTGTTCAGGAGAGAACTGAAAATGAAATATTCAGCAAGCTGAATCAGAGTTCCAATTACTTGATAAATCATATTAAGGCGCAGCTCGAAAATCACCCGGAACGGGATTATTTTGATGCATTTGAAAACGCCGCAAAAGAACTTAATATATCATTCGGAGTGTACGAATCATCCGATCTTATTTACAGCTCTAAAAAACAATTTTATTATGCCGGGCTTTTCGATTTTAAAATGAATCCTCTTGTTTATTATAATTTGAATTATTTAAGCTACCGTGAAATTCTTAACAAGGAGAATATAGAAAACCTTGAGTTTGACGGTTTTTATAAAAAATTGAATGCCGGGAATAAAAATTTTGTCATTGGCGTCAATGATGCTTTCAACAAAGTAAATTTATTTTACACTACTGACTTTGATGTTTTTCTTTTTGGAGTTTATTCTCTTGCGTCAATTGTTATAATTGTGCTGAGCACAATTCTCGCTAATAAAATTTCTTCTCCCGTCAGAAGACTGACCAAGGCTACAAGCTCGGTTGCACACGGAGATCTGAATGTTGAGCTGGAGAATAAAGAGAGAGGGGAAATGAGAGAACTGCTGGACGGATTTAATTTTATGACAAATCAATTGCAGAAAAACCAGGCTGAGCTTGCGGAAATGGAACGAGAAATAGCCTGGAAGGAAATGGCAAAGCAGGTTGCGCATGAAATCAAAAACCCGTTGACTCCGATGAAGCTTGCAGTGCAGCAGCTGATAGCTTCTTATAAAGATAAGAAAGGAAATTTTGATTCATTGTTTGAAAAATTATCCTCCACTGTATTGAACCAGATTGAAAGCTTAAGTTTAATTGCATCCGAATTTTCACGTTTTGCCAGAATGCCTAATTTCAAGCTGGAGAAAATTGATTTAATACCGGTGATAAAAGATACTGCAAATCTGTTCCAGGATGAAAATATAAAAATATTGGTAGCTCATTCGGTTGGTAATGCAATTGCAGAAGCTGACCAGGTGCAGCTCCGGAGGCTGCTGATAAATATGGTAAGGAATTCAATTCAGGCGGATGCTTCATTAATTAATATCCAAATAGCTTCAGATGCAGAATCTTATAAGATAATCATAAGCGATAACGGAAAAGGAATTTCCGAAAATAACAAGAGTAAAATTTTCGAGGCAAATTTTACGACAAAAGAAAAAGGAATGGGATTGGGTTTAAAGCTTGCAAAAAGATTTTTAGAGGGAATAAACGGAAGCATTAAATTGATCAATACCGGCAGTAACGGTGCTGAATTTGAAATTACTATTCCGAAGCTCAAAATTAAAGAAAATGCCGGTACCGGTGCGTCATTATGAATGCATTAACCCCGCACCAGAAAGAAGCGCTTAATTATAAAAAGCATATTTCTTTAACCGCAAATGCCGGATCCGGGAAAACTTTCGTTCTTTCAAAAAGATACCTGGAAATTGCATTAAATGTGAATGTGAATCTCAGGAAAATTGCTGCCATAACTTTTACCGATAAAGCGGCCGGAGAGCTTTATAAAAAGATCTCAGATGAGATAAATGAAAGATTAAAATGCGAAACAAAACCGGAATTAATAAGAAAGCTGGAAAATATCAGGAGGCAGCTGGTCTCTGCCGGTATCTCCACTATTCATTCTTTCTGCATAGACATTCTTAAAGAGTATCCCGTTGAAGCGGATCTCGATGCGGATTTCATCCCTATTGATGTAAACCTTTCGAACGAGTTAATTGAGCTTTCCGTAGATGAAATGATCCTGAATTCATTTAAGCAAAAACCGTTCCCGGCCGACGGTAATTTCACGGATAAGCAGAACAAGCTTAAATATCTTATAAGAATCTTCGGATCAAAACAGAGGTTTGAAGATGAGCTTATTTCTTTAATCCAGAATAGAAAAAATGTTTTAGGGCTTGCTTCAAAAATTTACAGCGGGAGTATTGAAATAATTGCGGAGCATTTTTTTAAGATATTCAGATCATATTTGAAAGAGATTTTGTTTGTAAACATCGAAGAATTTTGCAGAAGTCTTTCCAGGATTAATAAAATTGCTGCAGATAATGAGGGGAGCAGAAGCACCAGAATAGTTGAAATCATTAATATTCTTTTAAATTTTACAGATAAAGGCGAAAATGATGAATCGATCATATATGCAAAATCATTATGTGATGAAATAAATAAAATTGTTTTTACTGCTGCCGGCAAAGTCCGCCTAAGCTATTTACCCAGAGCAGCATCGGCGCGGGTCGAAGATGAAGTTGAATATGTAAAAAAATATTTGGATGATTTGGATTCCATTGAGATTCCGGAGAATGAAAAAGAAATAGAGCTTGAGCTGGCAAGGTTCGGAAAGAGTCTGGTTTTCTTTTTTGATAAAGCATTGGAAATTTATACCAGGAAAAAAAATGAAAACGGCTACCTGGATTATGAAGATATACTTCTTCATACTTTCGGGATTCTTCAGAAAGACGAAATCAAAGAAGAATTATCCGAAAAGTATAAATACATAATGATTGATGAATACCAGGATACAAATGAAATCCAGTATCAGATTTTTCTTCCCTTGCTTTCCTTTTTAAAGAAAAACAACCTGTTTGTTGTCGGTGATGAAAAACAAAGCATTTATATGTTCCGGGATGC
>JBLNGL010000484.1:0-5483 GCA_050264735.1 Ignavibacteria bacterium
CTAAAAAGGTAAAAGGTTTACAGGTAGAATTAAATAATATTGGATCATTAATTCCGGAAAATACCGCTGCTGCATCATGCTTTAATAAGGCAGAGTATTATCAAATTAATTCTTCACTAAGATTACTTGCATATGATGATCAATCAGCTGCATTGGATGCGGGCAGGTATTTAGCTGCATCGATTCCATTTTCGTTAATCAATCCTGAAGAAATAATTGTTGAAAATATTATAATAGCAGATGAGATGAACAGATCAATGGATGATGTAGAAATTGAAATTCAGTATGAAACTCCGAATATGCCCCTTAATTATATGTTAAGCCAGAATTACCCGAATCCTTTTAATCCAGCTACCGTTATAAAATTTTCAATACCCAAAGATGAATTTGTAACAGTTAAAGTATACGATATTATCGGGCGGGAAATAAAAACATTATTTTCAGGGAATTCGAATGCAGGCATGTATACATTAAACTGGGATGGCGATGATAATACCGGTATGCTGGTAAGCAGCGGGACTTATATATATAGAATGACTGCCGGAGAATATACTGAATCAAAAAAAATGATCTATTTGAAATAGCTGCCTGATTATTAATACTTAAAACCCTGATTTTCTATAATGAGGGTTTATTTTAAATTCCGGCAAATAATAGCCCACGACTTAAGTCGTGGGCTGGAAATAATTAGGGATGTTAAATTTAAACCACCTCTTCCATCTGACTTACAGTCGGGGAAATATTCAGGTTGAAATTGAAGAAGTTGTTGGGATCATATTTATTCTTTAACTCAACCAGGCGGTCGTAATTTGAACCGTAAGCCTGACGTACGCGGTCCTGCTCTTCCGAAGTCATAAAATTAACATAAACAGAGCCGGATGCATAAGGCGTGCATGCATCGAAGAGCTTTCGCGCCCAGCTTATGCAGAGCTCATCCTTAGCGGCATCTTCCCATCTTCCATGCAAATTAAGTACGAACTGTGTATCTCGGCGTGCAAATGCAGTTGCTTTGGCCGGTATCTTATTAATTACACCACCTAGCTGTACGAAAACAACCTCGCACTGCGGATCCGGTAATTGTCCGGCATACTCAATCATTACATCAATTAAACCATCGCTTATTTCGAGAAAATCGTGCGACTTCCAGTAGTTGCGCATTCCCGGTGCAAGCAGCGGATCAAGAACCTTCTGCCAGGCTTCATAAGGATGAGGTGCAATCACGTCCGCTATTGGTTTTCCGAAAGACCGCAGCGGCTTTGCAATCTCTTCGGCTTTCGCCAAATCACCTGAGCAGCAAACCGCAAGCACTAGTATCTCCTTTCCATGCCATTCAGGATCTAAAAAAGGAAGAGGGGGAGCTTTTCGCATTACAGCCCAGCAGACAAATTCTTCAGGGGTTTGTTTAATGAAATCATTGTAAAATCGGAGAACCTCCCGGGCATTTTCGAGAGGATGAATTATTAACCCAGAAAGGACCTGCTGCCCTATCTCAAACAATCTGAATTCAAAAGAAGTTACAATTCCGAAGTTCCCTCCACCCCCGCGGATTGCCCAGAATAAATCCTGATTTTCGGTACTGCTAGCTTTAAGGAGCTTCCCATCGGCTGTAACAATATCTGCAGAAATCAAGCTGTCGATTGTGAGTCCGTATTTAGGGCTTAACCAGCCGAATCCCCCGCCTAATGTTAATCCGGAAATCCCGGTTGTTGAATTAATTCCAAGAGGTACTGCCAATCCGAATGCCTGAGCCTCATGATCAAAATCTCCCAAAGATGCACCTGGCTCAACGCGTGCAGTCATTATGAAAGGATTTACATAAACAGATTTCATTAATGAAAGATCAATCACTAGTCCTCCGTCACAAAGTGAATTGCCTCCGATGTTATGCCCAAGCCCGCGTACAGAAGCAAAGAGATTATTATTCCGTGCAAAGTTCACTGAATGAATAACGTCGGCAGTTCCCAAGCATCTTGCAATCAGCGAGGGATATTTATCAATCATCCCGTTCCATATTTTGCGGACAGTATTGTAGCTCTCATCGTCGGGCCTGATAAGGGTGCCTCTTAATCCTGCTCTGAATTCGTCAATAATTTTTTCCTCGAGAGTTGCTCCGCTTTTTGTGATAACCTTTTTATCGTACATATGTAACCTCCTTTTAATTGTTAATATATATTTCTAACGTTTACTAAAGCTTTAAAATAATAAAGCGGATGATCCAATCATTTCAATGGAATAAGCTTAGAGACTGCCGAACAATTCGGAGAGAATAAGAACAAAATGATGCTTAATAATAATTATTTTACAGGCGTAAGCCTCGTGCCTGTATAAATAAACTATTAAGAGCTTGAAACAATAACTAAAAGAGCAATTAGGTAAAGGAAAGAAAGAATTTATATATAAGCGGTAAAAAGATTCGGTATTGGTTCCAAAAATTTATATTTAAAATTAAAATTCCTTTTTTAACCGGTTGATGATACAAAGCACTAAAAAGTAATTTTCTTTTTAATACCTCAATGAGAAATGAGAAAAGAAAATTAAACGTTTGTCTTTTCAAAAATATATTTAAAGAAGAATAATGATCTCTTTTTTTTTATCTCCGGTCTAATCGAGGTTTTTTGGTTTTTTCAAAAAATAGTTAGAAAATAATCATTTTTCTGATGTCTAACGGAAGGAAGAAGCCGAAATAATGAAGATGCTGAACAATGCGGAAAAAAACTCGGTACATGGTTTAGTTTGACGGAATTGAGAACGGTGTCACTCGCAATCCCGATTTACATCGAGACAATTTATTTCGGAATCTTCCGGACGAAGAGAATCCCGGTATAGATTCAGCTGATATTTAAAGTTTAAGAATTAATAAAGAAAATTTTTTTAATCATCGCCGGTAATCCAATCGACAGCTTCTTTTATATTATCAAAGTATTTAAAATTACTCCATTTAACATCAAACACTTTTTTCGCGAAAAAAGGTCTGGTGTCTTTACCGGGTAAAATTACAATAGCAATCTTATCATTGCTTTTAAAGCCGAACTTTTCCAATGCTGCCCCATCAGTATGTAATTTATATACTCCTTCATCCAATTTTGTTTCCGTGTGGTCAATTAAAAATTTATGGCAATTTTTTGAATGAGCTAATTTTGCTGCTTGAACCGAATATTCCTCAGCCATCTTAAAGTTTAACTTCCCTTTAAATTTGATACTGACAAATTCTTTAACAGGGTTGTAATCTATTTCATAGTTCATATGCCTTCTTCTGCATTACTTTAATTTTTACTAGGAAATTGATGCTGTATTGTTACTACTATTTTTCGATAAATCCAAGCAAATTCATAAAAAGAAAGGCAAAAAAGTGCGGGACTCAAATCAGTATCTGAAACTCTTAAATGTTGAAACCCCCGCAAATGAAGGCATGAAAAGAAGATCTTCAAAGAGGCTTTTACCGATTTAAGCATTCGGGAATTAAAAAACTTACCGGCATTTATATCTGCATTCAATATTTTTTCATCTAATATTAATTTAATTTTATTTCTTCTATTACACTTGTTATCAAACGTTTTTATAGTTATCTTGTTTTGAGAAAGGTAAGTACAATGCATAGACAAAAAACGGTTCTAATTGCTGAACCTGATTTGGTAGCAGCTTCTGAAATTCAATCATATCTCGAATCCCGGGATTTTAAAATTCATCCGATTTTATCCGAAGGTCAAGATCTGGTAGATATGGCCGAATTATTAAATCCTTCCCTCATCATTACCGATATAAATCTTTTGGGACAATTGGATGGAATTGAAGCAATTGCAAGGTTGGAGCATAAATTCAGCATACCATATATTTTTATAGTTGCGTATGACGACTACAGCCGGCTGATCGAATCATATTACTTGGATCCGATCTGCCTGATCAAAAAACCAATTAAGTTGAATGAATTGGCTAAAGGTATTGCAAAAGCAGAGCAGCATCTTTTATCAGTTGTTGCCGAACATTCTCTTTAACCGGATAAAGAATTTTCTCGCAAAATAACTGCTTTCTTTAGTTATGGTTCAATTAGTTTTTCCTTCCCATTCTTATCAATCAATTTCAGACTGGTTCCAATATCCTTTGCAATTATTTGTACACCCGGATTAGTTAAATTATTAATGAGAAGAAGACCTGAACCTTTTTCAGAAGCGCCGGCTTTAAAACGGATTTCACCTTTATTATCGAAAAACCTCAGTATAACTTCACCCTCCGGTTCAAGCCGCAGACTGGATCTGATCAGGCCGTTTTCGTCAATCATTTCCAATCCTCTGACTTTTAAAATCTTTTGATCGTCAGCAGAAGAAGATGATAATCCACCCATTAGAAAAATAAACATAAATAGATTTACTATCATTAGAACGGTAAGAAAATACCGGGACTTCATATTGGTCTCCTCATTTTAGTATTATATATAATTTTAAGCCATTAATTTTATTCATTAACAGCATGAGCATTTACTCTTTACTCCTTACTCTCTACTCCTTACTTTCCGTTTCCATCATCTACTTTTTTCCTTACTGCCCTACTCCTTACCTTCTTTCCATTAACATTTTCCATTTTCCATCTTAATCTCTATCTTCCGCATTATAATCTAATTTAAACCAAATAGGCCTGTGATCGGACATTCTGCTGATCACTTGATTCCAATTGTTTAAATTTTTCCATAAAGAATCCTGGTCGAATTCTATAACTCCCAAATCTTTTGAAGCTTTTGTCATCGGATTATGGGGCAATGCATAGCTTGTTTCATTGGAAACCAAAGCATGATCATATACCGGCAGAAGAAAATAGTCTGTGCCGGGATTGTCTGACTGCTGTATGGTGGTTCGCAGCGATTTCTCCCCTGCTGCCAAAGATTCTTCGAATAATACCCGGTAATTTATTGAACCGCTTATAATGCTTTTAAAATGATGGGGTTGTCCATCAGGATTAGCATTAAAATCGCCGATTACTATTACATTTTTTTCTGTGTTACCCGGATCAGCGGATTGATCAATCAGCCACTGATTGACAAACTCCAATTCGGATTTTCTTACATAATTAATGTTTTTATTATACACCGTATGGATTGTCATTATTCTGAAATCAAAGCCTTCTCCGTCTTTAACTTTAAAATCAGCATACACCGGAACCTGTCTGCACTTTGGATTATTAATAACCGGTGAGCCGGTAAACGTAAGAGGTGAAGAAGCATTCAATATATCAATTCTATCGATATCCCAAATAAAGCCGTACCTTTCCAGGTAATCGGATTTTCCCGGTTCAGGATTATTAACATAACCTGTCAAATTGCTGATAACATAGTTGAATTTATACCCGCTCTGTCCGAGATAAAATTTTATTGAATCCAATTCCTTGCTGCAGTTCGGATCCATTAATTCCTGCAAAGCAGCTACATCCATTTTAGAAATTATTTTTGCCATTTCCGAATAGTTATGCTTTCCGACTGCACCTCTCCCGAACCA
>JBLNGL010000485.1:0-4318 GCA_050264735.1 Ignavibacteria bacterium
TGAGATATGCCAGATTTTGGAAATCTGGCATATCTTTGAATCTCTAGCCATAATATAGTTCTTTAAATGATTATTGGAAAGAGGCAGGAATAATAAACTCAATTGCGCTAAAAACGAAAAAGGATCCTGTGCACAGGATCCTTTTCGTTCCCCTTGCTTTTATATTAATACCCCATTATTTCGATACCCCGTTTTTTTATTAACCCCATTTTTCATACGATCCCCTGGTTGTCTTCCCTGCCCTTTAGACAATAACTAAATACTTAAGGTCTTTTAACTACCGAATCAACCGGGCAAACGCTTACGCATTGGGGTTCATCATGAAAACCGACACACTCAGTGCATTTATCGGGTACGATGTAGAAAAAATCATTCGAATAAAAACCAACTATCCCCGAGGGAGCTGCATCCCCTTCACCATGTTTAACCCCATCCAATTCCCATTCGTTTCCGCCTTCATAAATTGCATTATTCGGGCATTCCGGTTCACATGCTCCGCAATTTATGCACTCTTCATTTATCAAGTATGCCATTTAATTGTCTCCTAAATAATTTAAAATTTATTATCAGTTTTGGCTTATATTCCCCCAAAATTATGCCACTATTGCTCACAGCTTTATTTTTATGCTGTTTTTCTTTTTTTTTCTAATTGATTAAAAACTTTCAAATTAGAAAAACTGCATTTTTCACTATTGAGAAATAGAATTAATCAATTCTCTGAATTGAACTCATTCTTTTTCCTTCGGCTATTCTTTTGAAGATTATATTAGAATTAAGAAAGGAAATTTTTCAAGACAGGCATTGCTGTTAATTCTGGTTTATAAATGATTAAACAATTCAGCTGTTTTTAGAAAGGATAAGATTAAGAAAAAGAAGAGTGCATAATTATTCAGGAACAAGTAACTATTAATAATAACTTTCCGAATCTTACCTGCCGATTCTTCCAATACCGTCCAGGTATTCCTTTTTCTTCAAAAGTTCTTCCTCTGATTCGACGTGTTTCGTATCTTTGATACAGCAATCCACAGGACATACAGCAGCACATTGAGGCTCGTCATGAAAACCGACACATTCGGTGCATTTATCAGGTACAATATAGAAGAAATCCATCGAAAAGAAACCTGCCGCACCGGAAGGTGCGGAATCATTTTCACCATATTCTTTTCCGACTAGCTCCCATTTAGCACCGCCTTCATATATTGCAGTATTAGGGCATTCCGGTTCACAAGCTCCGCAATTAATGCATTCTTCGGTAATCATTATAGCCATCATATTCTCCTTGCGTTACTTATTATAAACAGTTCACTAAAACTAATAAAAATTTGGTTAATGGAATAGTGGATTAATGGAGTAGTGGAATAATGTTAATTTACTTTCATTAATTTCTGCATATAATATATACACTCCAGCACTCCGTTACTCCACCATTCCAATACTCCATTCTTTTTACCAGCTTCCGCTGGCGCCGCCGCCGCCGAATGAGCCGCCTCCTCCCGAAAATCCTCCGCCTCCCGAAAATCCTCCTCCGCCGAATCCTCCCCAGCTGCCGCCCTTGGATGAGCCGCCGAATCCCCCGGGAAAAAATATAAATCCGTTTCTTTTTCTGCCTCTTCTCCTGAATAAAAAAGTAAAGATAAAAAATAAAATAAATATTATGGGAATGAATCCCGGCACTTTCTTTTCATCCGAGTCATCCACGGGTACAGCTTTATATTCACCCGCAATAGCATCCATGGCCGCCTGTATTCCGTCGGAAATTCCTGTATAATAATCACCCGCTTTAAAATGAGGTATCATTACATTCCTGATTATTGAACTTGCTAAGGCATCCGGCAGAACTCCTTCCAATCCATAACCAACTTCAATTCTTGCTTTTTTATCATCCTTAACAACCAGAAACAGTGCTCCATTATCATGTTCCTTTGTACCGATTTTATTTTTTTCTGCAGTTTCAATAGCAAAATATTCGATTGGATAATCCTCTAGGGTAGAAATCATTAATGCAACAAGCTGATTGCTCGTTGTATCTTCATATCTTTTTAGCCTGTAATTTAAATTATCCAGCTGACTAGAAGTAAGGGTACTCGTAAAGTCATTAGCCCATTGATTTAATTCCGGAATTTCCGGTTGGGCTGAAATGGATATAATTAATGAAAGACAGCAGATAAAAAATTTCATCAATTCTAAAATTCAACCTTCGGGGGGGTTTCTGATCCGGGAACAGCTCTGAAATATGCTTTTTCTTTAAATCCGAATAAACCGGCAAACAATGAACCCGGGAATCTTTTTATTGTAGTATTATAGTTTTGAACTGTCTCATTAAACTTTCTTCTTTCAACGGAAATTCTGTTTTCCGTACCCTCCAGCTGAGCCTGGAGCTGAAGAAAATTTTCATTGGCTTTTAATTCAGGATAATTTTCTACTGTGACAAGGAGTCTGGAAAGAGCATTGCTCAACTGCCCCTGCAGCTGCTGAAATCTTTGGAATGCCTGGGGATCATTTAAAATTTCAGGAGTAATCGTCATCTGGCTAACTCTGGCTCTGGCTTCGGTTACATCAGTTAATACACCTCTTTCAAAATTTGCATATCCTTTAACAGTATTAACCAGGTTGGGAATTAAATCCGCTCTTCTTTGGTATTGATTTTCCACCTGGCTCCAGCTCTGGTTTACACCTTCATTTAAAGTAACTAAATTATTGTAAGATCCTATTCCCCAAAAAACCAATATAGCTAAAATAATTAAGATTACCCCCGCTATTGAACAGCCGATGAGCATTCCTCGTTTCATTAATCCTCCGGGAAAAATTTGGATTGATATTTACTTAGAAGAGGAAAAGATAATTCCCTGATAAAAGAATTGTATTGTCTTAGGTTCATTAAAAATTTCAATTCCGCTTAAGTAATCGAAAACTTGATATAAATTTAAAATATTTTTTTTCGAATATCAAAAATACATATTTCTTTAAGGCTTTTCTCCTTTATATTGATTCTGAAGATATTCGAGTGCAGCATTGGATATTTCTAAATTTTTTTTGACCGCAAATTTTTCCGCATTTTGTATGTTTCCCGAATAAAATCTAAGCCACAAAAAATTGCCGACTATTAAAGCGTCAAAATATCTTTCTTCGATGAAAGAATTAATTGTCAGGTATCCCCACAGGACATTCCATCCCAACGAAATTAACCCGCTTATATAATTGCCGGTATAAAATTGCCCTGCACCGGGAATAATGAATGAAGATATTTTTGCAAAAGTAACCGAATATTTTTGGTCTTCAATTTTATCTGCTAATTCCTTCAACTCATGACCGGGGGAAATCTTTCCGAAGAATTCCGATGCTTTCTCCCATTCATCATTAAAAATATAAGCCCAACCTCTCCAATAATTAAGCTCATCTTTTTTATAACCAAATTGCTCATTTGCTGCCAGTATATCTATTAGTTTTAACGCCCAGGAAATTCTTCCGGCAAGTATGTTAGTCCTGATATTTTCAATTTTGGCAGTATACATTTCTTCCGGTGTTCTGCCGGAGAATTCAGCATGAGTAAAATATTGAAGAGCCTCTGAATATTTTCCCCCCATTTTATAAGAACTGCCGATTAAGAAATTAGCTTCAAATTTATAAATGCTGTCTTCATCAAAAAACAGCAGTCTTTTAAATTCAGTTACCGCATCGAAATATTTTTCTTCATTAAAAAGGTTATGAGCATAACTAAACTGCCCTGCAAGAGGAGTCTGGGGAAAAATGATCACCGGGAGAAATATGGGGATGACAATATAATATTTAATAAAAAATTTCATTTGCAAAAACCATACTCCGGTAAAAAATAATTCTGCTTATCCAGATAAGCATCTAGATTATTGTAGAAGTCAAAGTATAATTTTGCATTATAAATTTGAACTCCGGCAGCAGAACCGTAAATATTGCCTGCATAAAAGAAAGCGGATATGCCTGCAAAAAGCCAGCCGCGGGATTTATGATCTGCCTTAAAATTATCGTATGATAAATACCCGAATAAAACAGTCGCAGCAAATGCAGCAATTCCGTCTCCGTATTCTTCAATATAAAATTTGCCTCCTCCCGGAATAAGAACGGAAAGAATAACGGCAGTTAATTCACTTTTAAGGGGAGGATTGCTTTTCCATTCATAAAGCTTTTTAATCTCATCCCTGTTCCCTTCCGGAAACGCAAAAAGAAATTCATCCATCCCTGGAAGCAAATCATTTCCGTAAAAATATGAAAGATAATTCAGCCTCCTAAGTTCAATTGATTTTGCAGTTTTATCATATCTGCTTCTCAATAAATTAAAATCCCC
>JBLNGL010000486.1:0-3329 GCA_050264735.1 Ignavibacteria bacterium
TGCCAGTATGATGAAGTTACTCTTTCAAGACTTACGATTTTTTTTGCACCCGCATCGAGCAGCATGGCCAATGTAGCGATAGTTATTTCCGGTTTTACATAAGTCCCCGGTTTATTATACCGTGAATTAACCAGCAGCCCTACCGTTGAGCCTTTGCCGACGAATTTTTTCATTCCGCCCAAAGCATCAACTGCTTTGATTGTACTTTTATAATAGTCATCTCCTTTAACAACGGAAAGATCAACGCTGTCTTCCGTAAAAAAATTTGCTGCTTTTGCCAGAGGTCCGGAAAAATTTCCTGCAATAAAAGTTCCTGTAATTAAAGCTCCGGCTTTAAGAAATGAACGCCTGCTTTGGCCTGATGAATTTATAAACGGATGATTAGTTTTTGCCGGCATAATTTACCCCGAGTTAAATTTGAACTATTAAGTATTTAATTCTTTTATTATTCATTTCCGGTAATGCTTGCTCCGCCATTCTCAGCATTTCCCCTCCGGATTTTTAAAAAGGGGATTGCATCAATATCAACCAAAAATAATCTTTGAGATCTTTAGAAGCAAAATTTTTTATAATTCTTTTAGTTCAATCTTTTCCAAGTAAAATTTACAGATAGAATTGATTTATTATCTGAAGGATGAATCTAATAGAAACTGTCAAATAAATTTAATGGAATAACTTTTGCTGCAGAAGGATTCAAAATTACCGAAGTTTAAATGAAAATTTTATCCACTTTGATTATATCTGCCAGCTTTTTTATTGTAACCGGCTGCGGCGGCTCATCTATAATTGTCAATGAAAAATATAAAGATCAGGATTATTCTAATAGGTCAATATTAATAATGCCTTTTCCCGAAGAGGTCGTAACGGTTCATAATAAAGATGATGTATACGACGATTTTGAAGAAGATAGGCGTGAGCCGGAAGCTGTAATAAAAGATTTTTTATTCAAATCGATAAACGAAAATGCCGGTATAAGTTTAAAAGGAATTAAGATCTATGAGAAAGAAGTTGATTCGAATCTTCCCATTTTCCGTAAAGATACATTAAAATATTTTTCAATAAGTAAAAGAATCGGCGAAGACAGTATTTTATATAAATTTTATGTACCAATAAGGGAAGTATTAAACTCTTCATCAGAGAAACCGGAAATTGTATTGGTAATAAATAAATTGACTTTCGGAAGAAATTATCAGCAAAATGCCCCAATGTACGTGCCCGGTAATACGGTTACAACACCCGGAGGAAGCTTCACAACCCCAGGGCATTTTACAGGGGGTGGATCATCGGAATTTCTAGGGGCAAGTGTTGAATTTATTATATATGATTATAATGAAGGTGATGTTATTACCGCCGGAAAGGCTGATGTCCAGGTGAACTTTATGTTTGCCATGACTAGGTCTACATGGTCAGCTTGTTTTGAGGACATAGCCGACGGAATTTTTAAGGATTCTCCGTTTAAATGGACAAAATATTATTTTAAAAAAAAATAATATTACAGAGCACCGAATCCTCCTTGTCATGAAGGTCAATTTCAAATTGAATTCGCATAGATTTTCAGAAATTTAAAATTTAGATAACATATCTTGCACTAAATATAGAATTACTCCTGTTAAAATTTTATCCTCTTTACAGCTTTTCATTATTGATGCTTTCTTTTATCACTCGGATTTTCCAGTCACCCGGTTTTCTTCCAAACTGGGGAGCGCGGTATAAGTTTGTTATCCTGCTGTTGGAACTCATTTTATTTTTTACAGGGATTTTCCTCAGATCAAAGATCGAAGTTGATACATCGGTACTTGTTAGACGGGTCGTTTCACGGAATGCATGCCCCGACAAAATTTTCTGCTAATACTTTTATGTTTGGGACTTCAACGGTTGTTTCTAAAAATGATCCCGGGTTGAAATACGATAAATGAATATCCGGGGGTGCAACCAGGAAATCTGCTACGGGGTAAAGTTTTTCAGCCGTATTGTAATTCCCGTTTTTATGAACTCTGATGGATAATCTTCATTTAACCTCTCCTTGTGTATAAATGACTACTGAAACCATTTTCTCTTTACAAAATTTAAAATATTTGTATTTATCGGGGTGGCACTTTTATTGATTTTACTGATCATTTACTCGATATCGGGGTAAGATAGAAAAAATATGTCGGTTAATTTTTTAGGAGATTAAATGAACAAATTCCTTAAAATATTCCAGTCAATCATTTTTTTGACGGTTATTTCTCCCGTTGTTCATGCACAAAATGATGTGGACTTCATGAACGTCAAATTGTTCGAAACCGGGTATGATGCCGTACCTCAATCTGAGCGGTATTATACTACACATTTTTCCAAATCCACATCAAAATTTATTTTTTATGAAGCCGAGGTGAGAAATAATTTATATAATATTAAAAACAACAGTCTAAAGATATATGCCGAATTTTATAGCCCGGACGGTACACTGATGGGAGATCCGGTTTTGGAGTACACTATTCCATCCGATTGGGCTACAGCCTATTTGTGGCACGGCTGGGGATGGAATGATCCTGGCAATTGGGATGCAGGAAGGTACAGACTGGTGCTCTATATAAACCATGAGAAACTGACCGAAATTTACTTTACTATTGAAGATGATGATTGGGATTATTGATTGTTATTCTTCATTAAATCGAATTGAAATTAATCAGTATAAAAGTACTTTATCTCAGCAGGCAATATGCTTTTGGCACGCAGGAGAATGCATGACCGAATGATTGAACAGTCCTGCCCGTCAGCCATTTTCACTCATCTCTTTTTTCTACGACTGCAATTTCAAACGATTTAAAATGTTTAGATCCGGTATGATTTGTGATTAAACTGTTAGAAAAAATAATTTTTTGAATCGGAGTATTTATGAAGATAAAAATTTTCTTTTTGGCAGCATGCTTGTTAATATTATTTTCTGCCGGTAAATTGAATCCTCAGCAATGGAGCAGCTTCGGGGAGGGATTAGATTTTCCTGTGAATTCAATCATGCTGAATCATGGTTCTTTTTACGCCGCAAGCGATTTGGTATATATTCTTTCTGGTGATCAATGGTTGGCAGTTGACGAAGGAATGTACACTACTGCACCTGAGATTTACGGTTTAGGGGTTTATAACGGAGACTTATTTGCCGGCGGTGCAGGTTTCTTCGTTACCACTCCGGATTTGAACTGGTACAATTTTGTTGGACGCCTTCATAACGGAAGCTGGACTACGTGCGGAAGCGGTACCGGCAATGACGGCAGCGGAATGAATGATTATGTTAGTTATCTTCTAGAATATAATGGATATCTTTATGCCGGAGGAAGATTCGGTAC
>JBLNGL010000487.1:0-2888 GCA_050264735.1 Ignavibacteria bacterium
ATTACCTTTCATCAGTTCAAGATCAAAAACCTTAAAAAAAGAATTTTCTGCATAAAGATATTCGCCTTCATAAAACTTGTTTTCCTTATGCTTAACAGTAATGCGCCACAGATGCAATAACCTAGCGGACTCAATTATTTCCGGAAAGCTGCTTTTTAAAGATGGACCTGCGGCGCCGCATGTCTGGGATGTAAGAAATTCTTTTTTCTCTACCGTAGTTCTCTTTTCAACGACCCTGTAGATCTGTTCATAATTTTTATGGAATTTATCAAAGCTTAATTCATCCGTAATGAAAAGCAATATCAATGCGGAAGCAGCGATTCCGACTGAAAGCCCAAGAACATTTATAATTGAATAAATTTTGTTCTTTGCAAAGTTTCCTATAGCAATTTTGAAATTAATCTTAAACATACAGATGCCTTTATTCGTACCTTAATGATTTTACCGGATTGGTCACTGCTGCTTTCAAAGCCTGATAACTTACCGTAATTAAGGCAATTACTAATGCAGAAACACCCGCAATAACAAATGACCACAGCGGGATATTAATTCTATATGCAAAATCTTCCAGCCACTTATTCATCACAAAATAAGCAGCCGGCCAGGCAATGAGGTTAGCAATAATTACCCATTTGGTGAAATCTTTGGAGAGAAGAAGAATAATTCCCGGAACAGTCGCGCCGAGAATTTTTCTTATGCCGACTTCCTTTGTCCTTTGTTCCGTTGTGAATGCAGCTAATCCAAGGAGACCAAGACAAGCAATAAAGATTGCCAGCACGGAGAAAACAGCAACAATAAGGCTTGTTCTTTTTTCTGCAGTGTAAAGCTTTGCAAAATCTTCATCAAAAAAGAAATACTCAAAAGCCTGGTTCCCGGCAAATTTATGCCATACAGATTTAATTTGCTGACGCTTTTTATCAATATTATTTCCGGTCACCTTTACAGAAACATATTTGCCGAAAAGAAAATCACTGTTAAATAATCTTATAATTAAAGGCGAGATCTTTTGCTTTAAAGATTCATAATGAAAATCTTTGACTACACCGATTATAGTCAAGTTTACAATCTCGTCGCCGTTAAAGGAATTTGAAATCTGCTGCCCGATCGGATCACCTTCTACACCAAATTCTTTAACTGCCGATTCATTTAACACCAGAGCAGTAGAATCGGAACCGAATTCTTGAGAATAATATCTTCCCATTGTTATTTGAAGCTCATATGCCGAAGCAAGGTTGTAGTCGGCATACATAACATTTGCAATGCGGTTATCATTTGACCCGGTTTTCCTGTAGGTATTATTAAAAAATTGCTTTCCAAAAAGAGTTGTGCTGTTGCTTGCACTTTTTACTCCCGGTATGGATAAAAGCTCAGTCCTAAAGCTTTCCATAAATTTTCCAATATCATCGGTCTTCTCGACCACGATTATCTGGTCTTTATTAAACCCGAGTTTCTTTCCGCTTATATATTCAAGCTGGTTATATACAATAATAGTCCCGATAAACAACGCTATAGAGACTGCAAACTGCACCACTACCAGTAGATTTCTTAACCAGGAGCTTTTTCCATTTACACTTATATTCTTTTTTAAAACTTTTACTGGATTAAATGAGGAAAGAAATATTGCCGGATAAGCCCCGGCAAATGAACCAACCAACAGGATAAAGAAGATTAAAGATGGAATTGAAAAAAAATTACTAAGATAACCCGCCGATAAATTTTTACCGATTAAATTATTAAAATAAGGGAGCGTAATTTCAATAAGAATTACGGCTATAAAAACCGCAACTAAAGTCATTAAAACAGATTCAGTCAGGAACTGTTTTACAAGCTGCTGCCTGCTTGAGCCGAGTGTTTTTCTTACACCGATTTCTTTGGTACGGTTCGATGAGCGGGCAGTGGAAAGATTTGTAAAATTAATGCAGGCAATTAAAAGAATAGACACGGCTATAAAGGAAAAAACATATACATAAGAAATATCGCTGTTCGGTTCAAGTTCACCGGTATAGTCTGAATGAAGGTGTATATCGGTCAGCGGCTGAAGAAAATATTCATACTTCCCTCCTTTTTTTATTAAATCTTCATAATCCAGATTAAGAGCACTCTGCATATATGGAGCAATATATTTTCGTACAAAGTCTTTAAACTTTGACTCAAGAAGCTCCGGATCAGCATCCTTTCTTAGAAGTATATAAGTATTAAAATTATTATTCAGCCAGAACGCATCACCTAGATTATATGAGTACATGGAACCAAGAAAATCAAAATGGAAATGAGAATTATGAGGATATTCTTTAACTATGCCGGTTATTTTATAATCAATCCTGTTATCCGAATTTAAGCTTTTACCCATCGGGTCTTCATTGCTGGAATATTTTTTTGCCATTCTGTCAGTAATAACCACCGTATTCGGATCTATTAATGCTGTTTTAGGATTCCCTTTAAGAAATTCGACTGTAAAAAGATCAAAATAATTGGAATCAGCCCAATAAAACTTTTCTTCGCTGAAAACTTTATCTTTATATCTCATTACAGGAAAGCCGAAAGTTGTAACCTTTGTATAAGCAAGTATTTCCGGATAATCCTGGACCATAGCTTTACCGACCGGCGGAGCTGTTGTTACAGCCTGAAACTGATTTGTGCCAAGAGCACCATTAATTCCAATCCTGTAAATATTAGCTGCTTTTTTATGAAACCTGTCATAGCTTAATTCATCCTGGACGAAAAGCAAAATTAAAAGACAACAGGTAATCCCGATTGCAAGCCCCAAAATATTGATAAAGGAATACCCTTTATATTTAAGAAGATTTCTCAGTGCAACTTTGATATAGTTTTTTATCATTATTTACCTACTCGTATTTTTTACCTATTTGTATCTTAATGACTTTACA
>JBLNGL010000488.1:0-3307 GCA_050264735.1 Ignavibacteria bacterium
TCGAACCAGAAGCTGAAAGAATTGTCTGCACACCTAATCGAAAAAATTGAAGAAGAAAAACAAAGACTTGCCAGAGAATTGCATGACGGGATCGGGCAAAACCTGCTGCTGCTGAAATTAAAGATTCAGAACCTTGAAGAACGCCTGCATTTTGTTGATTTTGGGAAAAATGAATTTCAAAGCTTTCATATTATACTGGAATCTTCAATCCAAGACCTTAAAAATATCCTCTATGAGCTGAAGCCCAGAATCCTTGAAGAAATGGGATTGGGTCCGGCTTTGTCATTATTGTGCAGTAAAATGATGCATGAAGTGAATATTAAGGGAAGTATAAACATAGAAGGATTGAAAGAAAAATTGGAGAGCAGACTGGAGCTGGCTGTTTATAGGATAATCCAAGAGGCTTTAAATAATATAGTCAAGCACTCCAAAGCAGATTCCTTTAATATTCAGCTCTTTGAAGACGGCGGCAAAATAAGACTTATAATTTCGGATAACGGAGTCGGCTTTGATGTGGAAAAAACAATGTACGGCAGTATAAAAACAAATTCATTCGGCTTGCTGAATATAAAAGAAAGAACCGAAAATTATAAAGGTCATTTTAAAATTGAATCTGAAATTGGCCTGGGTACGGTGATAGTTATTGAATTTCCAAAGGCTGAATTTGCTTATGCATGAACCGGAAAGTATAAGAATTATTATTGCCGATGATCATCATTTATTTAGAGAAGGAATTATAAATCTTTTAAATGGAAGCAAGGATATATTGGTTGTCGGCGAAGCGGAAAACGGAAAAGAATTAATAAAAATATACTTTCAGTTAAAGCCTGATGTAATAATTGTTGATATTTCTATGCCGGTTTTAACCGGCACTGAAGCAGTATTAAAAATCAAAAAAAGGGATCCTGCTGCCAAAGTATTGTTTTTAACCATGCACGAAGGAGATGAATATTATTATTATTGTGCCAAGTGCGGAGGAGACGGGGTAATCAATAAAAATGTGCTTAAAGATGAATTGGTGTATGCGATTAGAAAGGTATACGGCGGGAAAAAATATTTCGGCAGGGTAATCAGCGATGATGCGTATAATAAATTAATTGATAAATATGTTCTTCTGATTGAAAGCGATACTGTGCTGCAGGGAAATGTTCTTAAACATATTGAGAAAGCTGTCCTTTCCTTAATAGGCCATGGTTTTACAAGCAATGAAATTGCCGATAAATTAAAATTAAGCAAAAGGACAATTGATTATTACAGAATTCAAATTATGCAGAAACTGGATTTAAAGTCGCTTCCTGATCTTATAAGGTATGCCGTTAAATTCAACATGAAAGAAAACCAAAAATCCTTCCGGTAATATCTCCTATTGGTAAAACTGCTGAAAAATTCATTTTATTGGATTTGGAATAGGAAAAAAACCTCATTTTTTTCAAAATAAATAAATAAAAAGCTATTAAAAATAATTCGTACTTATACTGATTATTTATTCATCGGCTGTTTTTAATTTTGCAACAACCGGAAAGGAAAGTAAAATGAAGATTATCCACGGCGAAATTTTTTCAAAAGATGAAGGTGAAAAATTCTTTGGCCCGGCAAATATTTCTATATCACTTTCTGCAGCAGAATTGGAGCAGCTTCTAGATAAGACCGGGGATACTTTATTGATCAAAATTATCGGTGAAGATCTTTTTATACTGGATAATAAAAAGAATCTGTTATTCAAAACCGGGGGTGATTTACCGGGAAATGAACAGCTTTTTGTTTACAGTGTCTCCGTAATAAAAACATTAATTGAAAAGGGAAGAGATGAATGGATATTCTTCGAGCAAAGAAAAGATATCTTATCGGTATCGAACGGAAATTTTATTATGGAGAGAGGTTCATCTTGTCCGCCGTTTTGTTAAATTAGATTCGTGACTGTATATCAAATTATTTTAACTCTGAATATTTTTGTATGGCTTCTTCCGCCTATAAAACAATACGGAGGCAAGTATTTTTACTATTTTCTTATCCTTGCACTCTCCGATCCTTTAAATATCGCAATTAGACAGCTGTTTCATTTCACATTTTATTTACATCTGATTTTAGACTTTTTCCTGATTCTTTCCTTATTTGATTTCAGGATGCTGAAGAATATCCCGTTTGTCATCCTTCTTATTTTATTTTCCGTGGGAGCAAATATTTTCCTGACCCCCGATTCGGCTGCGGTTTTAATGATTATTTGCGACCTGATTATACTGACAATATTTTTAAAAAGGGCTGTATTATACCTGCATGATTACGCAAGCATAAATTTATTCTTTTTTGTCCTTATACTTTATGAAACTTCCGCAATATCCAAATATTTAATTCTGCTTTTTGAGCTGCCCGTAAAGATAATTTATTTCAATTTAACTACTGCATTTGAAATCCTTATTGCTATTTATTTTACTTTTTATACAACCGATAACAGTCCTAAAATTCCATTTCATAATGAATTAAAGAATAAATAAGCAAAATTATATCTGTTGGGGAAAGCAATGCCTTTCCGCTTATAAATTCTTCATGATTCCAAGCAGTCTTCTAAGTTTCTTGTGAAAAGATAGTGCAATTGATATATTTGATTAAATGAAAAAATTTCTTCAAAACCCGCTGATTCGAAAAACTCTATATATCCTGCTGGGTTTAATAATGCTCCTTCTCCTTCTCGACCGTATGCTCCTCCCTTGGTATGTAAGTTCGCCCGAGGTTGTGGTACCGAAGTTAACCGGGTTAAACAAAGATGAAGCCTCGGATGTGCTGAAAAAGTTTAAGCTTGAACCGGTAGTAGGAGATACTTCATATGATGAGCATTTTCCAAAAGGGACTATAATGCTTCAAAGGCCTGAAGCTGGAAAAGTAGTAAAACACGGAAGAAGAATATACATTTTTATAAGCGGAGGCGAACCGGTAGTCAGAGTTCCTCTTCTTAGAGGAAAGTCGGTGCGTGATGCAAAATTTTCATTGGAAAGAATCGGATTAAAATTGGGGAGCATCGATGAGGTACCGTCTGCCCAACCGAAAGGAGTGATTTTCGACCAGCAGTATGAAGAGGGAACAAAGCTCAAAAAAGGAAACACAGTAGCGGTATCAATCAGTTCCGGAACGGATATAGGAGAAATAATTGTTCCCGATTTAATAGGAAAATCTTTAGCAGAAGCTAGAAAGATTTTGTCGAATAATGCTTTGAAAGTCGGTAAGATCAATTCCCAAAGATCATTTTCACTGCTGCCGAATACTATCCTGGATCAATACCCAAGCAGCGGAAATAAAGTAAATTCCGGGGAGG
>JBLNGL010000489.1:0-2602 GCA_050264735.1 Ignavibacteria bacterium
TTAAATCATTTTAAACTGGGTATATTAAGTTCTGCTTTTTTTATGAAAGAAGTATCCGAAGTTTCGAGATAATTTTTTGAATATTTATGCTGTTAAATTCTGCCGAAGAATCAATTTTATAGAATGCAGTGTTTATAAAAAGCGCTATTTTGAATAAAATTCAATAATAACCGCACCTTAATAACTACTTTGCGGTAATAGCATAATTAGTTTATCTTCCATTATAAGAAAATATGAAGTATTTTAAAGATATATTTTTGAAAAACTATTTTAGACCCAAAAGGAGCATGAATGATTGATTCTACTACTAATTCAGGGATTATGGAAAAAAATATAACACAGGTCTCGGACGACTCGAATAATTCTAATGGGGGAACAGCAAAGAAAAATAACTCGCTGGCTGAAGAGCTTAACTCTCTTTATAAAGGAGTAGGTTTGAGGGATATTTCCAGTTCCGGTGTAATTGAACTCAGAGGAAATGATGTTTTGGAATTCCTGCATCGCATTTCAACAAATTCAATAAAAGATCTCCCTAAAGAAAAAATAGCTCATACTATTTTTACCACTGAAAAAGGAAGAATAATTGATAAAACTTCTCTCTTTAATTTTATGGAATTCCAGCTTCTGATCTGCAGCACAGAACAGCAGGAAAAAGTGATGCGCTGGATAAATAAATATATTATTTCGGATGACATTATTCAGACGGATATCAGCGGGAAGTATACAATTTTTGAATTATTAGGTCCGCAGGTTGAATCGTTTATAATTATGATATCGGGTAATGCCGTAAATAGTATACCGGAAGATTCTTTTAAAGTAATAAATACGGACGGCATTATATTTTTCCTGGCCAAGCTCAGGGACAAAAACGGAAAAATGAAATTCTGGATTATTGCAGATCCTAATTACGGGCAGCAGCTTGTCAGGTACATGATGGAAAACAAAAGCATTTTTAATTTTAATTTAATCGGAGATGATGCAAGCGAGGTGCATAGGATTGAACAAGGGATTCCTTCCGCACCGTATGAAATAAATGACCTGTATAATCCGCACGAAGCGAGGTTAATGGACTTAGTTGATGCAAAGAAAGGCTGCTATATCGGGCAAGAAGTTATTGCCCGTCTAGATACTTATGATAAAGTCCAGAAATATTTAGTGGGTGTTGAATTTGTTGAATCAGTCGAAGAGGATCTTAAGTTAACTCTGTTCGGTTCCGATGGAATCGAAGCAGGCGAGATTACCTCATATGTGTTTTCTCCTAATTTCGGAAAGCAAATAGGTTTGGCATACATCAGAAAGGCTTTTATTGAGGAAGGAAGAAGTCTTACTGCCAAGTCAGGAAGCGGAATTAATGTTAATGTTCAGGTACACAGTCTTCCATTTAAAAAATGAAAATATATACCAAAACCGGCGACAAAGGGGAGACAAGTCTTTTAACCGGTGAAAGGGTTCCTAAAAATTCTCAGATTATTGAAGCGTATGGAACAATAGACGAATTAAATTCGTTTATAGGATTAGCAATTGCCGAGGCTGAAAATAAAGAAATAAAGCAGCTCCTGAAGAAAATCCAGAATCAATTGTTTTTAGTCGGAGCTGATCTTGCATCGCCCGATAAAAAAGGAAATAAAAAACTTGAAGAGTTCAGAATTCCCAAAGAATTTTATTTGGAGGCAGAAGAAGCTATTGATCATTTTGAATCAAGCCTGGAAGAGCTGAAGAATTTTATTTTGCCCGGCGGTTCAAAATCAAGCGGACTGCTTCATTTATGCCGTACAATTGCAAGGAGAGCTGAAAGAGAGGTTGTTGCAGTTAAGGAAAATATAAATGTTGAAGAAAACATTCTTATTTTTCTCAACAGGCTATCCGACTTATTTTTTGTTCTTGCACGTTATGAAAATAAAACATCCGGCATTCCGGATGCAATCTGGAAAAAATAAGCTGATTTACGATTTACGAATTATGATGCACGAATTTAAATCTTAAATCGTAAATCGTAAATTATATTGTTCTTTTAAATTATACTCTATACTCCTTACTCCCTACTGCTTACTAATTTACCGGTTACCGTTAACTGATTACCCGATTAAAGAAACGGGGGTGAATTTGGTTTCGACGGGGTTGAAGAGGCATAGAACTGCGCACCGTGTTCCCCGAGTACACGTTAAAAAATTGGGAATAAAACAATAACTGGCGAATATAACTACGCCTTAGCCGCTTAATTAAATAAGCAGCCGTTCTCCGGATCTTCTCATGCCGGGATTCGGAAGAACGTCGTTTAGGCATGATAGCCGAATCTGTTGCCTGTGCAGCCGAGGTGAAATAAAAAGCAGGCAGGACTTTAGGCGTTTTTGTCTGTTTCACAGCTTTAAGTCCAAAACAAAACAGACTATGTGTGTAGAAGTTTTATGGATCTTAACTTCGGACGCGGGTTCGACTCCCGCCACCTCCACCAAATCAATTTCATGTCTTGCTCTCGATACACATATCATATCTAAATTATCCGTATTCACCTTAAAATTACTAAAATGTTTCATCTAGCCCATAAACCTTTAATATTGATTTAACCAAGAAATTTTGTTCTAACCGATTACAAGGTTTTTAG
>JBLNGL010000490.1:0-3874 GCA_050264735.1 Ignavibacteria bacterium
ATTAGAGATGTAAGAACGAAGCGTTTGTCCTTCAACAAATTCCATGACAATAAACATATCCCCGTTCTGCTGATCAATTTCGTATATTGAAAGAATATTTGAATGATTAAGAGCTGCAGCAGATTTTGCTTCGCGCATGAATCTCTGTTTATGTTCTTCATTAGAAGAGAGATGTACGGGAAGGAATTTGATTGCAACCTGACGATCAAGTTTCGTGTCTTTTGCTTTATAGACAACACCCATCCCGCCTTCACCGATTTTTTCTATGATTTTGTAATGAGATATTGATTGTCCTATCATAATTAACCTTTGTTTATTAAATATAAGTTTTCTCCGGACAGGTCCGCCTGCCGGCTTTTTCAATTACTTTTTAACAAGATATTTGTCAGCCAAGAATAAAATAAATTTTCTCTTAAAACTTCGCGGCAGCTGTTACTTTCCCTTGATCATTTCCACAAATTCAGGCTCGTTTCTTATGCTTTCCAGATCTGTATCCCGTTTCAGCCATTCAAACTCGGCATATCCGATTGCTATGGCATTTTTCAGAGAATCAACCGCTAATCTTTTTTCTCCCAGCTGTGCATAGAAGCATGCCGCATTATAGAGCATTAAAGGATCTCCCGGGCTTAATTCCAAGGCTTTTTTTGCTTCGGATTTAGCTTCATCGATTTTCCCAATCTGCACTAAGTCTGTAGCCAGATACATATGCGCTCTGGCATCATCCGGATGCTGGGATAAATACTTTTCGTACACTTTAAGACCTTTATAAAGTGAATCCTTATATTTTTCTTTATTATTCAGCCGCCCGAATGTTATCTGTAAGTCTCCGTACACCGTATAAAAATCAGGATTTAATTCAACAACTTTCTGAAACAGTTCCACAGCCTCATTTAATTTATCGATAGCGACATAAATCCTTCCGAGGATCCAGTATCCTAAAAAATTACCCGGATCCAGTTCTATTGCTTTCCTGCTTGCAGTAATTCCATCATCAAATAAACCTCTATTATAATAGGCCAAGCCGAGTGAATCATAAGCTTCAGGAAGGGAATTATCGTACATTAAAGCTTTAAGGCTGAGCTCTATTGCTTTATCGAGCAGCACCTCATTCCGATCCAGGAATTGATAACAAGATGCATGTGCATGAGCTAAGCCGGCGTAAGCATCTGCATAACGCGGATCCAGCTCAATTGCTTTTTGAAAAAGCTGGATTGAGAAATAAATGCTGTTTTTATTAAACCGGTATAAAAAATCCCTTGCTCTTAAATAACAATCAAAGGCTTCCGGGTTTAAAGTTGAGCGTTTAGTTAAAACAACTTTTTCCGACGGAGTCAGCTTTACCATCAGGGCATCTACTATTTGTTTTGAAACCTGTTCCTGAATATCAAAAACATCCGCAAGGGTACCTTTGTATGTTTCAACCCAAAGCTGTTCGTCAGTTTCAACATCAATAAGCTGTGCCGTAATCCGCAGATTATTCTGAAATTTTCTTACGCTTCCTTCCATTATATATCTTGCTCCAAGCTCACGGCCGATTGTTTTAACATCTTTGTTTGTTTTTTTATACTGCATCGATGTTGTCCGCGAAATAACCCTCATATCTTTTAACCTTGCAAGGTTTGCCATTATCTCTTCAGTAAGGCCGTCGCTGAAATAGTCGCTTTCCTGATCGGGACTAATATTATCGAAGGGTAAAACTGCAATTGCTTTCTTTTTTGCTTTTTGAGAAGCGGATTCAATTTCATCCTTAACAGCCTCGATATCTCTGATGAATTCATCAATATTCTGATATCTCAAAGCTGCATCTTTCTGAAGCATTTTTTTTACGATATTATCTATCTGGTTGGGAATTTTTCTGTCCAGGGAGCTTGGAGCAGTTATATCTTCACCGGTAATCATATAAATAAGAGCTGCATCGTGTTCGGATTTAAACGGCAGCTCGCCGGTAAGCATTTCATAGAAGAGAACACCCAAAGACCAGATATCGGTTCGCAGATCAACGGAAATCCCTTGGACTTGTTCCGGGGACATATAAGATAAAGTGCCGAGTGAAGTTCCGGTTTTGGTAATACCGCTGTTCCTGTTCAGCTTTGCCAAACCGAAGTCCATTATTTTTACCCGGTTGTCTTTAGTAATCATCAGGTTTTCACTTTTAATATCCCGATGGATTATATTCTTATCATGTGCGGATTTCATTCCCTTAGCAGCTTGAATTATCCAATCCATAGCTGTATTTAAATCTAATCCCTGACCCGATTTTATATGATGTTTTAATTTTTCACCTTCAATTAATTCCATTACAATAAATAAAGAAGTATCGTTTTCATCAATTTCATAAATATTAAGAATATTAGGATGATTTATTGAAGCAGCGGCTTTGGCTTCCTGTAAAAATCTTGCTTTATTTTCTTCAACGCTGGAAAGATGAGAAGGCATGAATTTAATAGCTACGAAGCGGTCAAGTTTTAAATCATGAGCTTTAAAGACAATACCCATTCCGCCTTGTCCGATTTGCTCCAATATTTTATAATGTAAAATTGTCTGACCGGCTAAATTGTTCATTCTAAATACTCCTTTTTAAGCTGCATATGACATTATATCCAACAGTCCGGGGATCTCCAGTGAAATTTTTTTAATCATCACCTTAGGCAAAGTATACAAAGAAGCCCGGCAGAAGATCCGGACTGACAGATTTGCCATTAATTTTGATGCGGGAGATGAAGAGCCCGGTTATTTATTTACCCTTCATTAGTTCGACATAATCGTAATCATTTCTTAGTCCTTCAAAATCAGGATCTCTTTTTATCCATTCATAATCCTCAAGCCCTGCCATAATTGAACTTTTTAAAGCATCAATTGCGAGCTTGTTTTCTCCCATTCGTGCATAGCTGCAAGCGGCATTATAAAGCATCAAGGGATCACCCGGGCTTAATTCCAATCCTTTGGCTACTTCAACTTTTGCTTCTTCATTTCTTCCAACCTGCGCTAAATCAGTAGCATAATAAATATGCGAGCGGGCATCATCAGGATGCTTTGAAAGATATTTGGGAAATAATTCAAGAAGTTTATGTAATATTTCCTGGTATTTTTCTTTTTCTCCGAGTCGTTCATAAGTCATCCTTAGATCAGTGTAGGCTGTATAAAAATCAGGATTTAGTTCAATTGCTTTCTTTAGCGGGTCAACGGCTTCAAGATCACGATCTGTGCTGTGATAAATGCGCCCAAGAATCCAATAAGCAATAAAGTTTGCAGGGTCGAGTTCTATTGCTTTCTTTGTAGAAGTTATAGCTTCATCCATCGATTTCTTACTAAAATAAGAAAGCCCCAGCGCAGAATATGCTTCTGATAAAGTAGGATCATACATCAAAGCTTTGAAAGAGGATTCGATTGCTTTGTCAAGCCAGACTTCCTTTGAATCATAATCTAAATGAAGGTTCGCATACGCTTCTCCGAGTCCGGCATAAGCAGATGCATAACGGGGATCCAATTCAATTGCCTTGCGGAAAAGCTGTATAGCAAATTCAACATTATTCTTTGTCCTTCGATCTAAATGATTCCTTGCCCGAAGATAACAATCAAAAGCTTCAGCATTAAGTGTTGATCGTTTTGTTAGTACGACTTGTTCTTTAGGAGAGAGTTTCAGCATCAACGCATCAACAATTTGTTTAGATACCTGTTCCTGGATATCAAAAATATCTTCAAGCTTTCCTTTGTAAGATTCCGCCCATAATTGCCTGTCAATTTCTACATCTATCAACTGAACAGTAATCCTAAGATTATCCTGAAATTTTCTTACACTTCCCTCAAGTATATAACGCACACTTAGTTCACGACCAATTGTTTTAACATCTTTCTTTGCGCCTTTATACTGCAT
>JBLNGL010000491.1:0-3752 GCA_050264735.1 Ignavibacteria bacterium
TTATCAAAAGCAAGATAAAGATTAAGCCGCTTGGAATTCAAAACATGCGCAAGCAGCATTTCGGCATTGAAGCGCGGCGATTCAATCCCCTTCTTCTTCAAATATTCCGATGATAAATTAATTGCTTCTAAAACCGTCAGCATATTTAAAACAGTTTATAATTATAAGAACAAAATAATCAAGAGTAAATGGATTTACGAATTACGATTTACGATTTATGAATTGAGAATTACGATTTGAAAAAGCCTGGATTAGGGAATCGTAAATCAAAAATCGTAAACCTTGCTGCCGGCCTATCTTCAGACAAGGCAGTTCGTAAATCAAAAATCTTAAATCAAAAATCGAAATCCGAAATGCCCCGATGAAGGCGGGAAATCGAATTGATTATTTAAATTTGAAATTCAAATCGGTCTGCATCCACCTGGCTCTCAGATTAAGCGTATCGGGGTAAACCGAGAATTCCTCCGAATGCTTAAACGGGAAATGCCATCCGGAAGAATAAGAGCCGCTGGAATCTTTATCAAGGTAACACCACAATGCATACTTACCGGGTTCTATTCTTTCAAAGCTGAATCCGGAGTTTTTGTCCGGTCTTTGGGTATAAATATTTTTCCCCTTGCCAATAATTTTCGAAGGTGCGGTACCTTGTAAAACTAAGACCGGATTTTCAGTTAATGCTGCTCCGGTCAGCCGGCCCGATGCACCTGTGAAATCGAGCCCGCTTATTGTTTGTATCCTTGATTTATATACAGAATCCATTTTATTACCGGCAGCATCTTCAATCCTTTTAAAATCAATTGAAATTATATAATATTTTTTCGGTTCCAGCTTCTGAAGCGGCAAAAATGTAAATGATGCGTCATCGGTAAAATTAATACTGATCGGAACTGCTTTTCCCAATGTATCCTGAAAAGTGATGCCGGCTTTGGCAGAATTGGTATCGAATGCGTCATTAAAGAAAAAGCTGAATTTTTCTTTAAGGAAATCCGCATCCCTGGTACCCGCCGGGGGAACGCTTTTGAGAATTCCCGGGGCAATTGTATCCGGTCTGTCGCTCAGATTTATGTATACAGCATCGTTCAGGAAAATATTTGCCGCTTTATCCCTGATCGTATCTGCATAAAGGAAAACATTATTCTCAACCGGAATTGTTTCATCAGGAACAAAAAACATTTCCGTCGGTTTTGCAGATCCCTTGTAGAAGTATCGAATACCGGTTTTCCTGTTTGCCGTAGAATCATATATAAAAAAGTTGTTCTTCCGGTAAATCGTGGAATCGATCTCTTCGCTGAAATTAACAAGAATATGGTGTTTATCTATCATCGATGCACTTAACAGCCTCGGAGCCGTTGTATCAATTTCTGTAATAAAGAAATTTAATCCGGAATAAAGAGAATCGCTTTTTTGAAGCGCTACATCTTTAAATGGAATCCCTATTTTGTCCTGATCAGGCTGAAAAATAAGATCCCTGAATTCATCCTGTACCGCAAATATTCTGTAAGTTCCGGATGCAAGGCCGGCCAAAGCAAATGTACCATCCTTCCCGCTCTGGGAAATATAATCCGGTTTATTCTTCATGGGATTTATTGTATCAACCGAGGAAAATTTATAAGCGAACAAAAGAACACCTTGAGGTTTTTCCTGATATATTCTGCCGGTAATTATTCTTCTGTCAATTTCTTTCCCGGTAGAGAAAGTAAAATAGAATGCTTCCGCCATATTGTTGCGGTTATTAAAATCAATTACATCGGTTCCGATTGTAAACACGTAAGTAGTATTCTGCTTCAGCTTTTCGGGGAAATAAACTCTTACATATTTTCCGCTCCAATCTAATTCAAGAGCTTTCTCAATTGCCGGTGAAATGAATATTGCATCTTTTACGGAGCGTTTATCGACATATTCTGAAAATCCCAATTCAAAATAATCATCTTCGAAGTTTGTGCTTCCGTTTTCAGGATATACTTCGACTATTTCAGGAGGAATCCGGTCTATATCCCCTCCCCCGGGCGGCAGCTGGTTTGCACAATAAGAAAGCAAAACAGATAGAGAAATGAAAAAAAAGTTTTTTATTACTTGTTTACCGAATTCAGCCATTTTCTATACTCTTTTACAAGACGAAGATGTTGTGTGTAAGTTTTGGAAAATTTGTGTCCTCCCTGACCATCGGCTACAAAATAGAAATAATCATGTTTTGCAGGATAAAGCGCAGCTAGTATCGCTTCTTTGCGCGGATTGTTTATCGGGCCGGGAGGCAGGCCGGCATAAAGATAAGTATTGTAAGGATTTTTTACTCTTAGATCGCTGTATTTTAATCTTTTCCAGCCGTCTATCTGAAGATACTGCACGGTAGGATCGGCCTGAAGGCGCATCCCGATTCTTAACCTATTGTAATAAACACCGGCTATTATAGGCATCTCCTCAATTTTATTTGTTTCACCTTCTACAATAGAGGCAACGGTTAATGCTTCATGCATCGAGTATCCGAGTTTTCCAAGCTGCAGAATCAGGGTATCATTAAGAAAATCTTTTAATCCTTTTGCAAGAATGTCCATTGCTTCAACCGGCGAACTTCTTTCATAAATATAATATTTCTCCGGGAGTATATATCCCTCCATGGTTTTTACATCAGGCGAATGGTAGCCGATCGAATCAATAAATTTTTTATTTGCCGCAGCCCGGATAACACTCAAAGAATCAATGAAGACTTCATTGTGCAGTTTTTTTGCAACCCATCTTAAAGTGCTTCCGCCGGCAATTGTAACCGGCTTTAAGAAATCGGCATCTCCTTCAATGAATAAATCCAGCAGTTCAAAATAGCCTAGGCCGTTAGGAATTTTATACCTGGCAGCTCTTATTTTCTTTTCCGCCCCGTATAAAAATGCTGCAATCTTCATATTTAATTTGTTCGGAATAATTCCCTTATCATACAGGCTTGTTACAATCTCATTTAATGTTTCACCCCGATCAACCTGGAAATGAACCGGAGAGGCTCCCTCATAATAATTCGGAGTGAAGAAAATGAAATACAGAACTGCAAGAAGCACAATAAAGAATGATAAAACAATAAAGAGCTGTTTTTTACTCAACAGATTTTCAAAACCAAGCTTAAATTTAGTATTGGATATTTTAAAAATATTTCCTTTTTCTAATTCTTCCCTTTGTATCCTGCGTGATTCATCAATTATTCTCTCATAAATTCTCTGAAGAGCTTCGCTGCTTAAAGGATCTTCCCTGTATAAATTTATTTTACTGCTTATTTCCTTTTCTCTTTCGGGTGAATAAGTCGGCATTTTTAAAGATCGTTTTATCCTGCCGATTAGAACCGAAAAAAGAGTTCGCCTGCATAATAAAGGGACGATCCGGCTGTCTAATTCATCAACTTCTTTTCTAAGCCGGGATAATATATCCTCTCTTTCCTGCGCGGAAAGATTGTTTAGTTCATTTTCTATTTTATGAATAATATCCTGCATTGTAAATTATCCGGGTTAAGAAAAATGATCCGGAGATAAACCAGGATAAGGCGCATAATCCAATGAGAATCTTTTCCCCTGTTCGAATAATTTTGCACCTCGGAATGCAATCATTGCTCCGTTGTCGCTGCAGTATTCCAATGCCGGTATTATAAGCTTTTTACTATATTTAATTGATAATTCCTTGAAAGAATCCCTTAATTTCTTATTCGCTGCTACTCCGCCGACCAGAGAAATACATTTCAAATCAAAATTTTGTATTGCTTTTTCCGTTTTCCGGAT
>JBLNGL010000492.1:0-3206 GCA_050264735.1 Ignavibacteria bacterium
GGTTTTATAATCGGTTCCAGCTCTTTTTCCGTTAAAATCCAATCAAGTCCGGAACGCTGAGACATTCCTTCTACGCCCTGCCTGAATTTGTCGGGATGTAAGCGCGGATTCGGATATGCAAGTACTGCAGGAATTGCACCTAAATTTGAAACACCCATATATAAAGGATAAAAGGCCGGATTATGCCTGATAATTAAAGCACATACTTCACCTTTTTTTATCCCGCTTTCATGCAATAAAAAAGAAAACTTCTGCGCTGTAGAAATTAAAGAAGAAAAAGTCCATCTATAGGGTTCCTCCCCTGCTACCCAATGCACAATTGCTTCCTTATCAGGGTATTTATTGGCATTGCTGCACCACCTGTTCCAGACTATTTCATTCTCTTTTCTTTGAATGCTGATCATCTTTTTCTTGTATAAATGAAATAATTTATGTTTCAATGGAACTGTGAAGAACTTGAATATTTTTAATAATTAACTGAAGTTACGCAGAAGTACTTTTATTAACCCCGCCATTTATGACGGGGGAACTAATATGCCCGCAATGCTGAGGCTTTAGCCATTGTTATTATGTTTAATGGGCTAAGATGTTTCGAAAAATTAATAAATATACCGGAGGGTTAAATTGACTTCAAAAAATATATTTTATCATCAATAAATTAAAAATAATCTCTAGTCCTGAATTCACCGCCAATATCCTCTTCTGCCATTCTTTTTGCTTGCATGATATCAATATTATCATAATCAACAACTGTCATTATAACTTTGCCGACAAATTTTTTGGCATTCTTGGCAAAGAGGATCATTTCATCAAACAAGGCAGGTTCTACCTGCATAATTTGGGAATATTGATCCTGATCGGAAGTATTCATGCTAATAGATACGGCATCCATCAAACCCTGCATCTCAGGAGTAATATCCCTTTTATTTATAATATTTCCATGACCATTTGTATCAAGCCTCGTTTTCCCGTTTAAACTTTTGACAAAACCGGCTACTTCTTTCACTACATCCCATCGTATAGTAGGTTCGCCGAAGCCGCAAAAAACAATCTCACTGTAATCTTCTGGATTCCCAATTTCCTTTATATAAGCTTCTGCCGGAGGTTCATCGTCCAGATTCAACTTTAAATTATAGCCTTTAACATAAGGTTCCACTTTCCTTCTGCAGAAAATGCAATCTGCATTGCACCGGTTGGTGATATTAATGTAAAGAGTGCTACCGATCTTATATGTAAAACTGGTATTGGGAAGGCTCCCTAAGCCAAACATTTTAAATGCATTAAATGAAGTTATCCGTGCAATATCTTCTATCCGCATTTTATATATCCCTGCAATTTTATCCGCAATTAATTTTATATATGCAGGTTCGTTTCTTAGTCCCCTATGGGGAACCGGGGTCATGAACGGAGAATCCGTCTCCAGCAGCAGATGATCGAGACTTATATTTTGTAAAACATTTTGAAGCTCATCAGCTTTTTTAAATGTTATGTTCCCTGTAAATGAGATAAAATGGTGCATGGCTATTAATTTTTTTGCATACTCCAGATTTCCTGTAAAGCAGTGGAACTGAGCTTTTAAACCGCTTCCGCAGTAAGAAGAAATAATTTCCATCATTTGAGCATCGGCTTCACGGTTATGAATAATTACAGGCAAGTTTAATTTCAATCCTAATTCTATCTGATCTCTGAAAGCCTTTATCTGATGTTCTTTGGGAGAATAATCGTAGTAATAATCCAATCCGATTTCACCAATAGCCACAACCTTCTCATGCTTTGCATATTCTTCTACCTTTTTTAGTAAATCATTATCCCAGTCTTTGGTATCATGCGGATGAATACCGACCGCTCCGTAAAGAATATCATATTTGTCAGCCAATTTAATTGTTTGCTTGACAGTAGAGATATCAGTGGAAGGTACAATTATATAATCAACACCGGATTCAACGGCTCGCCGGATTATAGTATCGAGATCGCCTTTAAAGTTATGGTAGAATAAGTGGGCATGGGTATCAACAAACATATTTACATAAACTTTTAATTTTTATCGTCTTAATTTTATCATTTTAATTTATATTATAATATTCTTTATACCATTTTACAAATTTTTCCAATCCTTCGTCAATTTTAATTTTAGGTCTGAACCCGGTTAATCTGGTTAAATCATCAATATCTGCATAAGTTTCTAAAACATCTCCAGGCTGCATTTGAAGAAATTTTTTCTCTGCTTTTTTTCCGATTTTTTCTTCGAGTATTTCAATAAACTTCATTAGTTCAACCGGTTTATTATTTCCGATATTATAAAGACGGTAAGGGGCAAAACTAGAGGAAACTTTTTGTGAATTATTTTCCCATTCTTTATCAGGTACGGGTATTTTATCAATCAGGCAAACTATACCGTCAATAATATCGTCTATATAAGTGAAATCTCTTTTCATCTCGCCATGGTTGAATATATTTATTTGCTTTCCTTCAATAATGTCTTTAGTAAAAGAGTAATATGCCATATCCGGTCTTCCCCAAGGCCCATAGACTGTAAAAAACCTTAATCCGGTAACAGGAATATCGTATAGATTTGAATATGTATGAGCCATTAATTCATTCGATTTTTTTGTAGCGGCATATAAAGATACCGGGTGATCGACATTATCATTAGTTGTAAAAGGAGTTTTTGTGTTACCGCCGTATACAGAGCTGGAAGAAGCATAAATTAAATGCTTGACCGGATAATTTCTGCAACTTTCAAGAATGTTTAAAAAACCCGATATATTACTTTCAATATAAGCATAGGGATTAACTAGGGAATATCTTACACCTGCCTGTGCGGCTAAATTAATAATGTAATCAAATTTGTTGTTTCTAAATAAGCTGTTTATACCAATCCGGTCATTTAAATCGATCTTGTAGAAAGTGAAATTATGCAAAATTTTTAATTGTTTAAGCCGGTTTTCTTTTAATTGAATATCATAATAATCATTGAGATTATCTAATCCAACCACTTCATAATTCATTTCACATAATTTCTGAGTTAAATGATAACCGATAAAACCGGCTGCCCCCGTAATTAAAATTTTTACTTTCATAATAATTATTTCTTGGTAAAATTCTTAGATATTTCTAAATAAATTTTTAACAATGCAAATGAATTGTAATATTGGTGGTAAGTAAAACTATATCAAAATGTCTGTTTTAATACAGCTCCGCTACAT
>JBLNGL010000493.1:0-3310 GCA_050264735.1 Ignavibacteria bacterium
AACCTCTCCGTCATATGTACCGGCATAAAGATTAGTGTCTCCGGAATCTGTGACAAGTGAAGCAAGAGAAGTGGTTCGCTCTACATTGGGCGGTCCACTAGTAGGCTCCCATTGAGCCCTAATTGTACTAGATGCAAACCAGATAAATATAAGGACTAAATAATAGTGGAATGATTTGATTCCCGGATAATGCTGCGGTTTCATAAATACCCCTTAAATTAGATATAAATTATTCTGTCCCTAAAGAAATTCCAAATAAATTATTAAATATTAAGATCCATTAGGTTAAATCTTAAACTAATAAATAATCTCTCTAACTCTTCTTTTGGCATATTTTCTTTCCGAATATAACTTTCCTATCTCTGCGCCGATTATAAAAACAATTGACGCATAATAGACCCAGAAAACTACAACAACAATCAATGCATATGTACCGTAAATTTTCCCGAGTGTTCCAAAATTATAAATATAATACCCGAAAAGCTGTTTTGCCCCTTCCCAAAGGAGTGAAGCCCAAAGAGCACCCATAAATACCGCTTTCCTGCCGATCTTAATTTTTGGAACAACAAAATAAAGAATAGAAAAAAGAATAAATAAAACAATTAGCGAAAGAGACGAGACAATAATCTGTTCAAGAATTGTAGAACCAAAAAAATTAAGATTTTCAAACCTCGATGCAATTCGGAGAAATATATCCAGCGCAGGCATCAAAATAATTGAAAAGAAAAATATTAAAATCACCATTAAGACTAGGGCAAAATCTTTCAGCTTTCCTATAAGGAAAGGCTCTTCAAATTTAAGCCCGAATATTTTATTCAATATTGTGCGCATGCTGCTGAACAACCCGCTGGCAGCGAACAAAAGCCCGAACCCGCCGATTAATCCCGCAATATTTTTATATTCAATTACCTCGTTGATCCGTGCAAAGATTATATCTTTTACATACTCAGCATATTGGGAATACGGAATTATTGTGTCAATAAACCTGCTGATTTGAAACTGCATTTCAGTCGAATCGAGAATTGTCCCTGCAACAGCAAAGATTATTAATATAAAGGGAACAATACATACAAAAAGAGAAAACGCAAGTCCTCCCGAAAACAGGAATACATGGTGTTCATCTATCCTGTAATATAATCCGCCGAAATAATGCTTGATGAAGTTTATTGATTTGCGGTAGATAGGAATATGAAAAAGAATATACCGAAGCTTGCGATAACTTAAATAGAGTTTTGAATTTTTTATATTGTCTAAAAATTTAAATTTAATCATTTTCAGAAGGGCTAAACTGCCATAATCCGGGTAATGGTGTTGTAGTAAAGATCTGAAAGCAGATTCAAGTCAATATTAATTTTATTATTTATATTAAAGCTATCACCTCCTGTGATGCCTATTCTTGTAAAGATCTGCTCTTCTTTTTTCAGAAATTGCTCAAATTCTTCTTTCTTTTTTGAAGAAACAGATACTATAATTCTTGACTGCGATTCGGAGAACATAGAAAAATCCTCCCGTGTTTTAACCGGAACAATTACTTCGGCACCGATAAGATTTTCTTCATTCATTATACAGCACTCAGCTATTGCCGCGGCAATGCCTCCCTCGGAAACATCGTGTGCGGAATTAATTAATTTTTCCCTAATCAGCTTTAAAGTTACTTCATGCAGTTTCTTTTCCATGTTAAGATCAATTTTCGGGGAATCTCCGGCCATTGTATTGTGAATGATCTTCATATATTCACTTCCTCCCAACTCTTCAAAATCTTCACCAAGCAAATAAATTAAGTCTCCTTCATTTTTAAAGAATGAAGTTGTTACATCATTAAGATTTTCAATTAACCCTACCATTCCGATAGTTGGTGTTGGATAAACTGCAGTATTCGGGGATTCATTATAAAAACTTACATTGCCCCCTGTAACAGGAGTATTAAAGAAGCGGCAGGCTTCTCCCATTCCTTCAACCGCTTCCTTAAACTGCCAGTAAATTTCAGGTTTATAAGGATTTCCGAAATTCAGGCAATTTGTAATTGCAAGAGGAACGCCTCCCGAACAAACTATGTTGCGTGCCGATTCGGCTACCGCGATTTTTGTCCCTTCTTTCGGATTAAGATAAACATAGCGGGAGTTGCAGTCGGTTTTCATTGCAAGAGCTTTTTTAGAATCTTTAATGTACATTACCGCCGCATCGCAGCCCGGACCTACAATTGTGTTGGTTCTTACCATAGAATCGTACTGTTCATAAACCCATTTCTTTGATGCAATGTTGGGAGATGAAAAGATTTTTAGAAAGGCTTCCTGCAGATTTTCCGGGCAGGGAAGTTTTGAAAAATCAAATGATCTCAATTCCTTTAAATAAGAAGGTTCTTTTGTTTCTCTTTTATATACAGGTGCGCCTCCCCCGAGTACAAGTTCATATGCAGGTATAGCCGCCTTTTTTTCTCCCTCATAACTTATATAAAGAATTCCATCGCCGGTTACTTCACCTATAATTTCACAATGAAGGTCCCATTTTTCAAAAACTTCTTTAACTTTATCTTCAAATCCTTTTTTTACTACACACAGCATCCTTTCCTGACTTTCGGAAAGCATAATTTCATACGCAGTCATCCCCTTTTCTCTCAAAGGCACTTTATTAAGATCGATCTTCATACCCGAATTTCCTTTAGCGCTCATTTCACTTGTAGAGCATGAAATTCCCGCTGCACCCATATCCTGTATTCCAATAAGCCAGCCGTTCTTAATTATTTCCAGAGATGCTTCAAGAAGCAGTTTTTCGGTAAACGGATCACCAACCTGGACCGACGGACGTTTCGCTTCAGATTTTTCCGAGATCTCTTCTGATGCAAAAGTAGCCCCGTGAATTCCGTCTCTCCCTGTAGAGGAACCGACAATCATTACCGGATTCCCTTCTCCTTTTGCAACTGCACTGACTACATTTTCCCGTCTTACAATACCTACAGCCATTGCATTTACAAGGGGATTATCCTGATATGACTCATCAAAATAGACTTCACCTGCTACGGTGGGAACTCCGAAGCAGTTTCCGTAATCTCCTATTCCCCGGACGACTCCATCGAAAAGATACCGTGTCCGCGCATCACTTATTGAACCAAACCTGAGGGAATTTAATGATGCAATTGGTCTGGCTCCCATTGTAAAGATATCGCGCATTATTCCGCCTACCCCTGTAGCGGCTCCCTGGTATGGTTCCACCGCAGATGGGTGGTTATGACTTTCGATTTTAAATGCAACTGCAAGTCCGTCTCCAATATCCACCAATCCTGCATTTTCTTCGCCGGCACCTACTAACAGCC
>JBLNGL010000494.1:0-5448 GCA_050264735.1 Ignavibacteria bacterium
CCGCATACTACAAGGCCCTGGAAGGAAATTTTCTTTCAGCAATAAATAACGGCTACAGCGCGATGATCGAATTTGAAAAATGCCTTTCCGTCGATTCGTCTTTTTATGATGCTTATACCGCAATCGGCGTCTACAAATACTGGAAAAGCAGAAAAACCGAATTTATAAACTGGCTGGCGTTTGTAAAAGATGAACGGGAAGAGGGGATAAAGGATTTAATCATCTCAATTGATCATTTTACATATAATAAACATCTGGCGGCGAATTCATTGATTTGGATTTATATTGATAAGAAAGAATTTGATAAAGCAATTCAAGCTGCAGATAAAATGTTAAAGATGCATCCGGCAAACCGGCAATTTAAATGGGCTTTAGCAAGAGCTTATGAAGGAATTAATAGAGAAAAATCAATAAGTATTTATTATGATATTTTAGAATCATACCGGAAATTACATCTGCCGAATCAATCACAGGAGATTACCTTGCTGCACATTATTGCCCAGCAGTATGAAAAAATAGGGAATAAAGTGAAAGCCCTGGAGATTTGCAGAAACATTTTAAATTCAAATTTATCGGCAGAAACAAAAGAAAAATTGGGGGGACGTTTTTCAAGGATTGTGGAGATGGAAGAAAGTCTATCCGAAGAAAATAAGTGATAGATAATCGGTCACCGGTAATCGGTACTCAGGTTTGTAATTATTTTCTTCCGATAAAATCCAGAACAGCATTTATAAAAGTGAGCGGGTGGGGAGGGGAGCCGGGAATATAAAGATCAACTTTTACTTCATCTAAAAATGAGCGGTTAAGTTTTTCAGATTCTGCAAATATACCGCCGCTTATTGCGCATACACCATAAGCAATCACAATTTTGGGATCACTAATGCTTTCGTATGTGTCTTTTAACGCCGAGGCCATGTTTTTTGAAATTGGTCCGGTAATTACAATTCCGTCTGCATGTCTCGGGGATGCCACAAAATCAATCCCGAACCTTCCCATATCAAAATTAACATTGCCGGATGCATTTAATTCAAGCTCGCATCCGTTACAGCCTGCAGCGGAAACCTGCCGCAGTTTCAAAGACCGCCCGAATATTTTATGTATTTCTTTTCGTGCATCAATTGCATCTCTAGCATATTCATGAAACTGCATTCCGGTTTTTACAATTAAACGCTCTCTGCTTGTGCTTCCAAGTTTATACTCATTTGTAAATTTGATTGCACCGTTTGTCAGCTTTTCGCATTCACCGCAGAAAATGCACTTCCCGAGATCAATTGAAAACGGATTTATTGAGATTGCATTTGCAGGGCAATTCTCAATTATTTTCTTCCGGTCATCAGGAAGTTTTGATTCATCAATTACAGGAAACCCTCTGTGCGTATCAATCATCGAAGCATTACGCAAATCTTTAATTGCTTGTGAGCCGTGTTTTATTCTTAGTTTAAGTAAATCTAACATTGATTAATATTTAATAAAAATTTTTTGTTGATCCTCTACGAGGATCTAAAAAACTAGAACTATATTTTTTCTACAATAGTCAAACATCTACGATGTTTTCCAATTCAAAATTAGAATCGTATTTGTTGATAATAATTAATAATATAGATGTCCTTGTTGATCCTCTACGAGGATCTAAATATTATTTTTATATTCTTAATTACAATAGTTAAACATCTACGATGTTTCCTTTGAAATCTGCTTACGAAACTTGGTCAACCTCGTAGAGGTTGAACTATTGTAACCGATTAGACAACAAGAGTCAAAAATCCTCGTAGAGGATTCATTATATTTAGAATGATACCAAAAATTAATTATTCCTTGTTGAACCTCTACCAGGATCAAAAACTAGAACTATATTTATTTCTCCAATAGTCAAACATCTACGATGTTTTTCTTAAAAAATTTATAGGGTTATGACATAATCATTAGCAACCTCGTAGAGGTTGAACTATTGTAATAAGTATAACCCTAAAATATTAATCCTCGTAGAGGATTAACTATATTTTTAATAATATCATAAATCAAACCCGCAGTAGGAAAGATTAAAACTTTTATTGCACAAGGGAAAGTCGGAGATACCTTCATCCCTTACGGCAAGAGCTAATCCGAACCAATTGTTAAATGACGGATCCTTAACCTTCACCCGTTTAATTTTTCCTGTCTTATCCGTTAGTATTACATGTGAAATTTCGCCCCGCCATCCTTCAGTCATTGAAATGACCAAACTATCTTCTTTTAGTTCCGGAATATTTTTGTTCAACTCACCCTCGGGTAAATTTTCAATCAGCTCCTTAATAATTTTAATCGATTGCTGCACCTCTATAAACCTGATGTATGCCCGGGCGAAGACATCTCCGCTGTTTAATGTCAATTTATGAAACGGAAAATATTCAAATGCTTCGAAAGGATAATCCGAACGGATATCGAGTGATAAACCGCTTGCCCTTCCCGACGGACCGACCATACCGATTTCCGCTGCGGTTTCGGTTTCAATTATTCCGGTTTTCTCAAATCTCTCCATTACTGAAGCGGAAGTGAATAATACTTCTGCAGCTAGCGACACCTCATCTTTCAACAGATTGATAGTTGAAACTATTTTAACTTTTTGCTCCGGGGTAATATCAAAATTTACTCCGCCGTAAGCAATTAAGCTTCGTCCTAATCTGCTGCCGCAAATCATCATTGAGGTATTAATTACTTTTGTACGCAGAGCTCCGAATGCAGCATTACCTGTAAGATAAGCTACATCGTTTGATAATGCGGAAAGATCTCCCAGATGATTAGCTATTCTTTCCAGCTCAAGCATTATAGTCCGGATAAATTTTGCTCTTTTTGAGGCTGCAGCGTCTGAGAGAGACTCTATACACCTCGCAAATGTTCCGGCATGCCCGATTGTGGTATCGCCTGCAATTGATTCCGCAAGCTTAAGCATATAAAGAGGGCGGTGAGAATTTTTAATAAATAAATGCTCAATTCCACGGTGCTGAAACCCGAGCTCTATTTCCAAGTGGTGAACAATTTCTCCATGACAAGAAAACCTGAAATGACCCGGTTCGATAATTCCGGCATGAACAGGCCCTACTCCGACTTCATGAACTTCCTCTCCCGACATTTTAAAAAATTCATATGGTATTTCTTCTTTATCAATCCCCTTGATTCCTTTCCTGACCGGCTTAAGCCATGGATGCCCCCTAGACTTAATTCCAAACTGCTCATAAAATTCTCTTTCAAACAAAAAAGCAGATGGAACAGAAGGGGTTACAGAATCATAAGAAGATCCGGGATCCACTAATGATGAAGCTGTGTAGATTTTTGAGAGATTATCATCTGCGGTAACTGCATGCAGAATTATTTTACCCGCATCCTCGACGCCGAAAAATTGAATCAGCCTTTTCCCGTCTTTTACGGATTCAACCAGCTGTGAAGTCAGCTCATCAATTTTCAATATAGGGATATCTTTTATATAAAACGTTTCAGAATTTTTTGATTCAATCCAGTTCAATTCTTTTCCTTATCATTTAAAAAAATCTGCCGCATTATTTAGAAAATATAAAATTTGAGATGGAATATTAATTCCCGTTAACAGCAATATTATTAGAAGGCATATCTGAGGAGCATATGCAAAAGAAGAAAGTTTTTTGCTCATAGGTTCCTCCGGTTTTTTTTCCCCAAAAGACATTTGAAAAACCGCAGAGCACATTCCATAAATTACAATTATTAAAAACAGAAAGAACAATGCAGACAGCCAGCCCATACCATTAATCCAGAATGCTTTTATAATTAGAAATTTGCTTATAAAACCTGGAGACGGCGGAATACCTGCAATAGCTAAAAACGAGAGTATCCAAAGCCATCCAGTGCGTGAATCTTTTTTAATGATTCCTTTTACCTCGCCGATTTTTTTGCTTTTGAATAAATAAAGTATATTGCCTGATGTTAAGAACAATGATGTCTTTGATAGGGAATGGACAAATGTATGGAGCATTGCAGCAAAAATGCCGGATTGCCCGAGTGTAATCCCAATAAATAAAATTCCCATATTTTCTATTGAAGAATAGGCAAGCATCCGTTTGTAATTCTTTAAGCGGAGCATGAAGACCGAACTTACCATTAGGGATAAAAATCCGGTAAGCAGAAAAAAGAAATTTGAAAAACCTTGCAGATCTGCGCGGATAAAAATTTCCTGGAAACGGAGAAGTCCTAAGAAAGCAGAATTAAGAAGTGTTCCGGAGAGTAATGCAGATACAGGGGAAGGAGCTTCGGAATGTGCGTCGGGCAGCCATGCATGAAGCGGAGCTACTCCGATCTTTGTTCCCAATCCCACAAAAATAAAAGCAAATGAAACCTTAAGCCAAAATGGATTTATTTTTGAGGCATTTTCATAAAGATCATTAAAAAATAAAGAACCGAAACTTTTGCTTCCGATTGATAAAATAATTATTCCCACAAAAGCTAAGGCTATTCCGATTGAACAGATGTAGACATATTTCCATGCAGCTTCAAGTGAAGATTTTTTCTTTTCAAAATAGATCAGCACCGCACTTGTTAAAGTAGTTGCTTCTACAAAAACCCAAAGCAGGGCTAAGTGAGAAGCGAGAATTACTCCGGACATTGCCGCGGTAAAGAATAAAATCTCTGCAGTGAAAACTCCTTCTCTCTTAGGGTCTAATTGATTCTCTTTAAAGTAAAATAAGCTATAGACCGAGACGCCGGCAAAAACCAATGCCATGATTAAAAAGAAAAGAGTGCCTACTGAATCGAATTGAAAATATTCCAGGAATATCCGAGGAAGCCAATACCATTCTATGTTATACCATTTTAATACCGGGATCAATAAATATATTATTGATGTTCCAAATAACGAAATCCGGCTGACAATTCTGCTTTTCAAAAAAAATGAGAGAAAACCTAAAAGCACCGGAAGGATTATTGCAAGTGTAATCATAATTAATCCTTAAGCTCCGTCAGTACATCGATATGGCTTCCATCATACATTTCCTCAATCTTGTTGAAGAAAATTGTAAACAGGTATATGCCGACAAAAAGATCCAGCAGCACACCGACGTTTACAAGCATCGGCATTTCATTGGCGACTGAGAGCGATAGAAGAAAAATTCCGTTCTCAAGCATCATATAAGATAAAATATGTGTAATTATTTTCTTCCTGTTTATAATTAGGAATAAACTTGAAACAATAATTACAATTGAAATTCCGAAGTAGAGAGGCTTTATTTCACCGCCGACTCTCACCGACCAGAAAGTTGCTGCAAACCCGAAAATAAAAATACCCATAGCAATCAACAGAGAATAAAACTGAGATATATATGGTTCAACTTCGCGGCTTATCTCATTTTTCCTGATTATAATTAATAAAAAAAGAGGGATCGCAACAGCTTTCACAAGAAGTGTTTCAATGCTCAGAAAAGCAATATTCAGCCAGCTTATGTTTTT
>JBLNGL010000495.1:0-3059 GCA_050264735.1 Ignavibacteria bacterium
CATATTGTCTAATAAATGATCCGGGTATATCGGAATCTACAATGGATGGAATTAAAATTGTTAAACCTATATGACGGAAGGAATGAATAAAAAGCATAAAAACAAGAGCTTGGGAAACACGAAGGTTTGAAAGTCTCGGGCTGATATACCATTTCATTATCAGGAAGTAAACAACTAAGCTCAATATTATCTGCAAACTGAAAATCTGCAAGCTGCTCATGTAAGATGCCCTCCTGAAAAATACTGGATAACATTCCCCTTGCATGGGAATATTTTTAAAACCCTGTCTAAATATAATTATTTTTTACTTGTGAGGATTGAAAGGAGACTGCAGCTTAAAATAAAAACGGGAAGGAAAACCGGAAAAGAAATTTATCCTCTCAGGAACCTTCCCGTATATTAAATCAATGAATTTAATTTATTTATTATCAGGCATTTTATCCTGATCCTTCCCTTGCTGCATCTGCATCCAGGGATTCATATCGGTGTTCCAGGTTTCTGCTTTAATCTTAAGCGAGCCGTCATCTTCTTTCTCATAAACGGTCAGGTATTTCCCATGATCATTTTGAGGATCCTTCATGTTCGGCCCTTCCATAGTTATTTTATAAGTGCCGACTTCATAAAGTAAATTACCGCTCCCGAAAACTTCAGATGTCTCCAGATCAAATGCCGTAATTTTCATTCCAGACTGCTGGTCTTCCATTGATTGCTTTTCAATAGCTTCTTTTCCCCGAAGCATTTGCCGATAACTGGGAAGTGATATTGCATCTTCAGAATAAAATTTCAAGGCCCCTTTGTAATCGCCGCTGACCATGTACTTCTCCAGTTCTTTATTAATATCCTCAATCATCTGCTTATCCTGGGATGTCACCGTTTGAGCAGAAATCTTGAATGAAACAAGAACAAAAAAAGACAGAACAAGAATCCATACAAAAGCAGACCTTTTCATATAACCTCCGTTATTTATAATGAATTTGTTTTCTCAGCAGATATATATCCGGCTAATATTCTGCTTAACATTTTGTAAATTTGAATAAAAGGAAGAACAAAGAATTTGGTTGCCTAGATTGAACAAATTCCCATCAAAAATATTTATTATGGGCGTTATCAGTCAAGAGGAATTATTTTTATTTATATTTCATGATATATTTATCACATTCATATTGTTTGTCCGGAGAAGCATTTTGGCAAGATCGAAAACAACAATGGGTAAAAAGAAAAGAATTGTATTAATTGCACATGATAATATGAAGATGGATCTGCTCGAATGGGCAAAATATAATAAAGAATCTTTAGGCAGAAATGAACTTTATGCTACCGGTACTACGGGTCAGCTATTATCTCGTGAACTGGGATTACCGGTAATCAGGTTCAAAAGCGGTCCTCTGGGAGGCGACCAGCAGGCGGGCGCTAAAATTGCCGACGGATTAATCGATTTCCTTATTTTCTTCTGGGATCCCCTTGAACCTCTTCCGCACGACCCGGATATCAGAGCGCTGCTTAGAATTGCTGTGCTTTATAATATTCCAGTAGCATGCAACAGGGCAACTGCAGATTTTATTATTTCTTCACCCCTTATGTCCGAGGAATATAACCGGCTGCTTCTCGATTTTTCTGAAAGAATGATTAAAGTTGAAAACGGAAAACTTGTACTGAATACATAGCTGTTTTTAAAACACAAGTTTCTTATTTATTTTGTATTATTTCAATTTAGCTTCAATGAATACCATTGAATTAATCAGAAGGAAGAGAAATGGGGATATACTGACCAGAGATGAAATAAGTTTTTTAATCTCATCCTTTACAAAAAATAAAATCCCCGCATACCAATTCTCCGCTTTTTTAATGGCTGTATATTTCAAAGGGATGAGTGTTGAAGAAACTTTTTATCTTACAGAAGCTATGTTAAACAGCGGGAAAATTGCCGATCTTTCTTTTATAAATGAAAGTAAGATTGATAAACATTCAACCGGAGGTGTTGGTGATAAAACTTCTTTAATTATTGCACCTATTGCGGCTGCAGCCGGTGTTAAGGTGCCAATGATTTCCGGCAGAGGACTAGGGCATACCGGGGGCACACTGGACAAGCTTGAATCTATCCCCGGATTTAAAACTAATTTAACTCTGAATCAGTATAAATCGACATTAAAAAAAACCGGAGCAGTGTTGATTGGACAAACCAAAGATATTGCTCCTGCCGATAAATTAATTTATTCTCTCCGTGACGTTACGGCTACCGTGGAATCTATTCCCTTAATAACTGCCAGCATTATGAGCAAGAAACTCGCAGAGGGGATTGACGGGTTAGTACTGGATATTAAAACGGGGAACGGTGCCTTTATGAAAGATCAAAAAGATTCGGAAGCACTTGCCTTTTCTCTGATTAAAAGTGCGAATGATTTCGATAAAAAAGTAATTGTTTTCATTACCGATATGAACCAGCCGTTGGGAAATTGTATAGGAAATTGGCTGGAAGTGCGTGAATCAATCCAAGCTCTTCAGGGAGAATCTGCAAAAGATTTGATGGAACTGAGCATTGCATTATCCAGCGCAATGATTTTCCTTGGAGGAAAGGCTGAGTCCCTTCAGGCCGGGAAAGAAATTTCATATAGCTTGGTAAAGAACGGGAAAGCATTTGAAAAACTGCTGGAGATTGTAAAAAATCAGGGAGGGGATTTAAAATTCATCAACGAACCTGATAAATATCCAAAATCGAAAGTGATTGAACAAATTATTTCTAATGAGGAAGGTTATCTTGAGGAAATAGATACTTTTGAGCTTGGAATTGCTGCGGCGGAGCTGGGAGCAGGAAGAAAAACATTAGAAGATAAAATAGATCCTAAGGCGGGTATAGTTTTTAAATTTAAAATCGGCGATAAAATCAATAAAGGTGAATTAATAGCTCAACTATACTCGCAGTCTCCATCAAAGATAGAAAACGTGAAAAAGAAATTTCACCGCCTGATAAAATATTCTCTGGAGCCCGTTAAAGTTCCGGAGCTGATAAAGAAAGTAATTACTTAAAAGAATTATTTACTTTTTAAAATATCCCTGATTTC
>JBLNGL010000496.1:0-4094 GCA_050264735.1 Ignavibacteria bacterium
CCGATTATACCCGGAAGAATGGAGCCTGGATTGCTGAGTTCAAATATTAACCCGTAAATCCCGATCATCATAAAGATATAAGCAATTTCAGGATTGGAAATTATATCAAGAAACTTCTGAATAGCTGACATCTCCACAAATCTAATTTCTTTATCTTTTGTATGGATTGTTTTGGTTCCGCCGGCAGTGTTAATCTTATAACCTTCAAGACTGACAAGAAGACTATCTAAATTAACCGCTATAATATTAATTACATTTTCTTTTAAAGCCTCGGTTTCGGACAAAGAGAGACTTTGCCGTACGGATTTTTCAGCCCATTCAATGCTGCGTCCCCGTTTTTCAGCTATGGTGCGGATAAAAGCTGCTGCATCATTTGTTGCTTTTTCCATCCCGATATTTACACTGTCTTTTGTATTTCCGCCTTCTCCAATCATTACAGGATGAGCAGCGCCTATATTTGTACCGGGCGACATTGCGGCAATGTGCGCAGCTAAAGTAATAAACACACCGGCTGAAGCTGCCTGAGATCCTCCGGGATATACATAAACTATTACCGGAACTTTGGAATTTAAAAAATCACTCACGATCAGTCGGGTTGATTTAAGAAGTCCGCCGGGGGTATTCAATTCGATAATCAGGCACTCTATATTCTGTTCATTTGCATTTAAAATCTGCTCATGGATAAAATCCGTTACAACGGGATTAATTACTCCATCAACTTTTATGACATTTATTTGAGCAGAGACAATAGAAGAAAGGAAAAGCGGTAAAAATAAGATTATTAATCTCTTATTTGAAAGATTGGCTGCTATACGCGGAAAGAATATAAAAAGTTCATTTATAATATTACTGGAAATAAAGCCGCACACTTTTTCCATAAAATCTCAGCCCTCGGATTAACCGGAAGGAAATAATTACTTCTCTTAAATTAACTTCTATTTATATGACTATCAATTAAAAGATTTTGAATTACCGGGATAATTTCTTTATGAGCATCAGCAATTATTCGGTTTTCTTTATCAGCTCTTTTTGATAACCGTCTGCTCTCTCAAGACAACGAGCCTATAAAAATTTCATGCGGTTTTCGGCTTTGTAAAAGGAATTATCATAGGGACTTCCTTTTGATATTTCAAATAAGAATCGCCGAATTCAAGGACAAGCTTCTTTTCCTCCAATTTAGTTCCTATTATCACATAAGCAGTTAATAGTACATTTAATAAAACATCTATCAGCTTAAAGGTTTGACTCCATAAAAAAATTATAAGAGCCAGGTACATCGGGTGCCTGATTATTCCCAGCAATCCATTCTTTTTAATTGCCTCTTGGGGATTAATATTTACCGATTTTCCGAAATTTAATATCTGCCTGATCCCAAAAAAAGATAAAGAATCATAATTGAAGAAGAATGCCCAGAAGAAAACTATAAGCGAACCGTACATCATAGCATAACGGATTACAGACCAGGGGAAATCATAATTAATAATTATTTTATTATCAAATTGAGAGGTAAAGTTGATCAGCAAAATAAGAAATAGAAAGGAAAATAAGACATAGAACAATCTATAGAACGCATAATATTTTTTCAGTCGACGGTAAACAATATTAGTGAACCAGGTGCTGATCAAAAAACTATGAATGAAGCAGTAACCTGCCCAGAGTGCAGCGATAAATAAATATTTCATTTTTTCACTCCGTGAATTGTAAAGGATATCTATTGTATCTTTATAATGGTCTGCTTTTTAAATGAAAAATCCGCCAAACATCTTTCCTCGAATAAAGTAAAACCAGTAAATTTAGAACCGGGGCTGCAATCATTAAAACAACAAAAGGAAGGAAGCCCGCTTCTTCAGGGTGAGGATACTGATCCGCAAGCGACCAGAAAACAAATGCCAGGAATACAATATTGAAAATAACGGCAACTGTTTTAAAAATTGCAGATACAGAAGATAAATTGCGGGGAAAAATATAAGAGCTGAGGATTAGAGTTAATAAAATCCAAACTGTGAAATTAATATAAATAGTTTCCTTCGGAAAACCATCTGTAAGCAGAACGAAAAAGGTAAATAAAAACAGAATAACATCGCCAATTAATGCAGCTGTTTTCATATAATACCTCCTAAGTTAAATTTTTAGTTTACTGATATACCGGCATTAAAATAAAATAACTTATTATATTTTTCGAAAAAAAAATGAAACCCGCTCTCGAATTCCAGGTAAATGGAATTGGAAAGTGCAAGCAAGTAGAAGCTGTTCAGTCCATAGAATGGTACGGGATAAACGAAGATTCCTGAATATCCAATATTAATGGATGCGATAATGTTTTTTACCAGTACTATTTCCGGTCCTGCTTTTAAATAAAAAGGGAAAAAACCATTTAAGAAATTAACACCGGCTTCAGCGGCAAATCCAAAATCAAATTGGTCGGGTAAACTATTCAATTCAGTAGCGCGGTAATCGAAATTTAAGAATGGAGAATCTTCCGCGGCTTCGGAATTTTTACCAATAATATAACCGCCGGAAAGTTTTAACCTGGAAAGAGTTTTCGATCCTCCGGTTTTTCCGGAATATGAAACATCCTGGGAAAATGTATTTGAGATGCAGAAAAAAATCGGAATTAAAAAAATAAATTTATTCATTACCCTTGCCGTTAAAGGAAGCATTAGGGGAGTAAATAAAGACCTAACAAGATAGCTTTTTAACTTTAAAGAATCAATTAATTCAACTTCCGGTCAATATTAGATTCACCTGTGGATCTGGTTCAGAAAATGAGAAAAGAAATGCAGCCATAATCAGAATTAATTTTTAATAAATGTTCAATTATAATTTTTTTTTAATGTTAATACTTTTTATCCGCTTACAATTTTCCCGTTCTTTCTCACAAAATATTCCTTTTCTTCATATTTCTTATCCAGTCTGAAGTTATTCACCAAATGCTGAAGATCTTCAGTTAATTTCTTAAGGTCTCCCGCAGATTGTGCAACCTGCTGAATTCCTGCAGCACTCTCATGGGTTACATTACTAATTGCCTCTATATTTTTGCTTATTTGCTCTGCTGCAGCAGATTGTTCTTCGCTTGTGCTTGCGATCTGGTTTACTTCATCAAGCACTTTCAATGAAGATTTTATTATTTCTTTGAGGGATTCACCGGCATTAAAAGCCAGCAGCTTTCCTTTTTCAACTTCCTCGGTTCCTTTGTTTATTGACTGTACAGCTTTTTCGGTATCTATCTGAATCTCTTTGATCATTGCGGCAATTTCTTTTGTTGCTTTAGTAGTTCTTTCCGCAAGCTTACGTACCTCATCGGCTACAACGGCAAAACCTCTTCCTTGTTCACCGGCTCTTGCAGCTTCAATAGCGGCATTAAGTGCGAGAAGGTTTGTCTGGTCGGCAATATCATCGATTACTTCCAGAATATCCCCGATTTTTTGACTGCTGCTTCCCAGCTGCTTAATGGTTTCAGAAGCATGGTCTACAACTTCCGCAATTTTTTTCATCCCCTCAATAGTGTTTTCAACCGCTTTGCCGCCTTCTGAAGCGAACTCCCCGGCTTTCTTCGCATTTTCCGAAGCTGTAGCGGAATTTTTGGTGCTTTCGAGGATTGTCCGTGTCATTTCTTCTACCGAAACCGCTACTTCCGAAGTCTGGCTGGATTGCTCCTGTGAGCCGGCAGCCATTTCCTCCGTACTGGAAGAAATCTGGTTCGCTGAACTTGCTGTTGCCGCCGTGGCTTCATTAACTTCAAGCAAAGTTTTATTCAAAGATTCGGCGACCGTGTTGATGCTGTTTTTCAGCTTTCCATAATCGCCGGAATAGTTTCCTTCCATTCTTGCAGTAAGATCACCTTGCGCTAATTCCCTCAGAATTTTGCTCGATTCATTAATCGGCTTTACTACCGATTCAAAAGTATTATTCAATCCTTGTATAAGCTCTCTATATCCGCCTTTGAATTTATCGGCATTTCCCCTTACATTTAATTCCCCTTTGGCTGAGGCGCTGACAAGAAGTTTTGACTCCTCTATCATTTCGCGGATTGTAGAAGTCATTTTATTTAATACGGGGGCTATCTCGTCTTTTTCATCATTTATAGGAGCCTG
>JBLNGL010000497.1:0-4827 GCA_050264735.1 Ignavibacteria bacterium
GAGAGTATTGAAGAGCCTCGTCTTTTTCTAACCAGGTTCCGTCTGGCTGTTTATTATATTCAGTATATTGATCAGGCAAACCCATTAAATGACCGGCTTCATGTGCATAAACACCTGTTTCTGAAGCCCACTTACCCCCAATTACTTCATCACTATTAGGTGTACCTTCGCCGTAACAAAGGCTTCTTCCTTTCCCGCATTCAAGATAAATATCTTCGAAGCCAGGTGTACCTGGGGGCGATTCAACTCCCGGACTTGAAAGTGCAACAACATCCATCCGCACTGTTTTGCCGTCACTTGTAGTAAGCCCATCCCATTTACCAAGAATATCACCTACAATTTTGCCAACAGTGGCATCATCTGCACAGGGGCCATAAAATTCCAGGTAAAGCTTTATTGTTATTGTATCCTTAGGAGGAGGAAAATTCTTTGTATTATCTCCTGTAATTGAAACGATATCGCCGAAAAATCCACCTTTACTTTTTAAAGATGCCCTGCCTGTTGAGACAGCTTCAAACAACGACATCTCATAACCTATTGCTACTCCGCCATGCGGTATTTGAATACCATCTTCGACTGATGCAGTTGAATAGTTTGATTCTGCTTTTTTCGAAATATTTTGCAGAAAATCTTCCTTTAATAAAAAGGGAGCGGAACCAAACGATTCCCCGCAGGGATCAACAGGAACGATATTAATTTTTTCCGATCGTTTATAATTTAATTTGAAATTTTCAGGTACATTTGAATTTATGGTTGTTATAATATTTTCTATTTCCTCCTGTTTTATATTTTTTACTTTTACTTGTTTTGTAGATGCATTAGCAGTAATTGTAAACAAAGCAAATGAACCATCCTGTAAAGTATCATCTTGATAGTTAGAACTGAGAGAAAAAAAATTACTGTTTTGAATTGACTGCCAGATTTGCTGAACTTGTGAAGCAGAGATAATAAAACTTGTATCCAGCAGTATTTGAGTTGAATCTCCTCCCTGAAATCTAAAAAAATTAACCTGTCCGTTTGCAAGTATTGTAATTGTTTCTGATACATCCCATGGTGCAACACCTCCTGCAGTTGCAATAAGTTTAAAATCGCCGGGCGGATTTTGAGCTGAAAGTGATCCGGCTAATAAAATAGCCGACATAAAAAGATATTTTATCCTCATGTTATCACCTTAAAATGAACCCTAAAAAAACCTTTATTCAACTTTCATATTGCCAACAATTCTTTATGTAATCATATGAGGAAGTTTCTGAAGTAATTGAAACAAAAAAATATTTTTATTAAGACGAGACACTTCACATTTTACTTACGCTTTCTATTCTTTTTTAATTTAACGAAACTTTATAACCTCCTTTTTTATTTCACCCGGGAGAAATGAGTCGATATAACTTTCCTTCTTTGGATATTTAATTCCCGCTCTTAATAGCACAAAGACAGGAATCCCAATTGCCAGAATTTGTGCAGGCAGGTAGAAAATCGAGAGGAGTAAAAATGGAGCTTCCTGTGAAATCAAGAATGGTCCGGAAATAAGCAGCCAGATTATTAAAACTGAAGGAAGGCTGAATATTTCCCGGTTAATACAAACCAACCAAACAAGAGACATGAGTACATAACTCGCAGGTGCAAAGGGACTAACGAGCGTACCGAGACTTAGCAGCGAGAGCCAAATGGATGCTGCTTCAGTGTTAGATCGCGGTTGACGCCTTGCCGACCATATCGCCAGGCTCACCACTCCAAGAAGATAGATCATTGATACAATCCGTCCAATTTCTAAAGTCATTCCGGGCATACCTAATCCTCCAAGCTTAAGCGGAATTCCAAAGGGAGCCATGTTTCTTGCAACTGCAAACAGCTTGGAGAATGGCCCTGAAAATGCTTCCCCGCTTGACAATCGAGGCATCTCATATTCAATGAACATTTTGAAAGGATGCGGACCTATGATTAGAAATGCTAATAGAATAAGTACAATGGCAAATACTGCTGTCCATATTACCTCACGCCATTTCCTTTGTGCAGCAAGATAAACAAACAATATTCCCGGGAAAATCTTTGCAACGGAGGACATTGCAAGGAGCATTCCTCCAGCAGCAGCCTGACGAGGGAAAATTGCCCAGGCAATGACAGAAATAGAAATTACTATAAGCTGAACATTCGACACTTGAAGTCCTGCCATAACCGGCATTGAAAGCCAAATTACCGGCGCCATTCCAATAGCTCTAAGACGACTTCCCGGTTCGAGCCGATAAATGAGCAGCCACATCGCCAGCATTAACAGCAATGCATTCAATGCAAACCAAAAAGCCCGGACATTTAAGAAATCACCGCCCGTCACTCCTCTTACCATTAAGGGAAGCAGAAGAAATGGAGGCGGATAATGGTATAAATCAACATTGAAGCTTGCTACCTTACGGCCATAATAATTCTGAGGATCATATATGTTTTTTTCTCTATCACCCAGAAGACGGGCACTCTCGCTGTAGGCACTCAGGCAGCAATGTTCGATATACCATTTAACTCCGGGGAAAAGGGAATATTGAGAAAGAGCCGGATTGATCATGAAAACTGAAAGTCTTGCGGTCTGCAGAAGAACGGCAAGTCCTAAAATAAGCCAGAGAATACTAAGTAAGGGTTTATGTTTTCTTATTCCCTTAATAACGACTGGCAACCTCGGTGCAAGAAACAGAGTTCCGCTTACACCTAAAGCAGATGAAATTATTATGGATGACAGCAAAGGTATCCCTAAACCCCAAAGACCAACATTCATAACAACTCCGGCAGCACAGCTTACTATTCCAGCCACGGTAAAGCGTTCAATTCCGATTCGAGTATCTGCAACAACTGCATTCCTAATCTGTTCGTTTCCTATTCCCTCTCTCATAATTGCATCTTCCTTTTTTCATGAATACTGCTTTCAGGCTTTCTATAATTTCTAATATATTCAGGTATATCGGAATCCTTATTCGTAATGTCTTTTATGGAATCATCCTTTACCGGTTCCTCGTCAACCATTTTTAACGGCAGCACACCTGCCCATACATCTAATTTCAAATCATCCTCATCATCAAGAGGCGGACCTGTTCTTACTTTAGCTGAAGCTTCATTTATTTTTAGAGTAAAAATAGAAGTGGCATTTAATTCTTTATCAGTCGGCTTGCGGACATCATTCCATCTCCCCGGAATAATATGCTCTGTAATAATGTTTAAAGCATTAGTTTTTTCGGCGGGATCAATCAGCTCACGGGCTTTCCCAAAAATCACTACAGATCTATAATTGATTGTATGATTAAATGCAGATCGGGCGAGAACTATTCCATCAACGATAGAAATGGTTACGCATATCTCTTTTCCTGTTCTAAGCGCATGAAACATCCTGCTTCCTTTAGCTCCGTGAAAAAAGATTTTATCATTTTCCCTTCCATAGCATACCGGAATAACAAAGGGCTGGTTTTCAATTGCAAAGCCGATATGACAAAGAAAAGATTCATCAATGATTTTAATAATTGATTCAATATCGTAAACTGCGCGGATAGCATTTGTTTTTATTTTCGTTCTTTCAGTCAAATGAACTTTTTCCTGGTTCAATATTTTATTCCCAATTGATTTTTGTTTTAATTGTAGCGGGGAGCAACATAAAGAATCATCGGTCTTTACAAAAGATCCGATATTCGATATTTTTATAGAGCCACTTCGGAAAGTTCAAGTATGTCCAGACAGATCGAAGAAATACCTTTAATTACATTTAATCTGGATTTCTCTTCCGATATACCGCTATATAAACAGCTTTATGAAACAATAAGGACTGCGATCCTCGAAGGAAAATTTACAAAGGGGCAGCGTCTGCCGGGCACAAGATCTCTTGCTTCGGAATTAAAAATATCAAGAAATACCGCTGCCCTTGCCTTTGCCCAGCTTTTAATTGAGGGATATATTACAGGGCAAATCGGCTCGGGCACTTATGTCGGCGATATACCCGATAATTTTTTCGATCCGGCCCGGAGACCAATTACAATCAGAACCAAAAAAAATAAAGATTTTAGGAGAAAACCGTATTCATTAAATCCTGAAAGAAAAAATCTTGCTGCCGAATCGGAATTACAATCAATTGTTCTTGAATCGATAAACAAAACAGATCCGCCTTTTGCTGAAAAATTAAAAAAGTCCGCTGATCCGGCAGAATTAATTTCCCGCTACAGAAATCTTGACGAAACAATACCATTTCAAAACGGCATACCTTCATTTAATGAATTTCCATCTAAAACATGGCAAAGATTAATTAACCAGACTGCACAGCGTTTCAATTCACTTCATTTAGGATATGGTGAGGCAGCCGGTTATAAACATTTAAGAGAAGCGATCGCTAATTATCTGAGAAAATTCAGGGCAGTAAACTGTAAGGCGGAACAGATTATAATAATTAATGGAACGCAGCAGGGCCTGGATTTAATAAGCAGGGTGCTGCTGAAACCGGGAAGAGTTGTATGGCTTGAAGACCCCGGATACTTCGGAGCGCGAGGTTCAATGATTTTTGCCGATGCCGAAATTTCACCGTGCCCCATCGATAAAGAAGGAATAGACCTGGATTATTCTATAAAAAATAATCCGAAACCTGATTTGATTTTTACGACTCCATCGCATCAGTTTCCTCTCGGATATGTCATGAGCATTTCGAGAAGATTAAACCTGCTTCAATATGCGGGCAGGAATGAATGCTGGGTTATCGAAGATGATTACGACAGTGAATTCAGGTATTCGGGTTCCCCGCTCCACTCTTTGCAGGGTCTTGATCAATTTAAAAGGGTTCTGTATCTGGGTACTTTCAGCAAGGTC
>JBLNGL010000498.1:0-3248 GCA_050264735.1 Ignavibacteria bacterium
GCTTTACAGGCTCTCTCACACAATCTGCATCCCCTGCAGCTTTCACTTTCTGCAGAAATTTTATAAAAAGAAAATTTTGAGATAAACCCCAGAAGAGCTCCAACAGGACAAATTGTATTGCAGAAAAGCCTTCCGTATTTATAAGAAAGGAAAGCAGCAACAGCTAAAAAGATAATTGGATAAATAATGCTGATTAATTTTATTCCTTTGAATTCTGCCGGGTAAATCAGATAAACATTCAGATTCTCCAATGCGGATGCCGCAGAATTATTTGCTAAGATCAAAATAGGCTTGATTAACAGAGAAAAGATTTTTCCGAAATTGCTGTATGGATCAAGTAAATTGAGGAGAAGTATAAACCCTGCAATTAAGGATATCAGGGTTATGGAAAGAATTGAGTAACGGAGAATGTTATGAGGTTTTGAAAAACTGAAATATTTTTTCTTGTTTATCTTTTTACTGAAAAAACCGATGATGTCCTGCAGAGTTCCCAATGGGCAGATAGTTGAGCAATATACTCTTCCGAAAAAAAAAGTTAGAACAATAATAATAATAAATCCAACAGAAGCTAAAGCAAAAAAATTAAAAAACTTTAAAGCGGAGGGAACAAACTGAAGGAAGAGAATATAAGAAGAAAACCGCGTGACATATTTTGAGTCCGGATCAAAGTTTAGAAAAAGAAAAGCGGTTAAGAGAAAGATAAATAAAGAAATAAAAATTCTTAATTTCTTCAGGTACGAAAGACGGAACCCTCCTTTTTTAAATAAGCTTACCTTTAAGCTTTTCATCCTTTACATCTTAATCCTGTTTATCGATAGCTTGGAAAGATCTTTAGTTCCTATTTTCATTTCATCTGCTATCTTAATATAAGAAATTTCATCCGGTTCAATGCCGAATAATTTTGCGGCGGCGGCGTCCCCGGCTAAAATATCCGTTGTTATGATCTGGGATTTCATTTCAACTACATCTTCTGTTGAGATCCCCCTTGGTCCATTCTTCATCATTACCAGGTATGCGTCGATTATGTTTAAATCCGGTTTCCTGTACAGAGTACAGTCTGCAATGCACTGGTGCAGATCATTCTGATGCCAGAACCATCTGTCCCACACAATTCCCATTAAATTTTTCATAGAGATTGTAAGACTTGAAGAGCCGTGGTTTTTTAGAACGGGAACATTGATGAATACATCCGATTCAATTATGAGCTCGTGGATTTTTGCTTTCTTTAAAACTTTTGCTCCCTTTATCTCCACCTCGTGGTAATAAGATTCATTTGCCCCTGTAACAATTTTTGCCCCGGCATCCTTTGCAGCTTTTTCGATTCCGCTGTTTGCATAACATCTGTTTTGTACATCGCATGTATGATCAAATACATATACATCTTTTGCCCCGGCATCAAAGCACCGGCGGATAATTCTGTTAACCAGAAGCGGGTTTGTATTGGCGCCTTTTTCAGGCACAACATCCCAGCCGATGTTCGGTTTTAAAACAACAGTCTGGTTTTTCTTAACAAAAGTTTTCATACCTCCAAAGGATTCGATTCCTTTGTCGAACATATCCCCGGCTTCACCCCCTTTTACCGCAACAAGATCGTATTTATCTTTTAAAAATTTCTCACTTTTATTTGGATATGATTTGGGGCTTAATTTACCGGGCAAGTTAATAAAAGGAACTGCAGTTGCTGTTAAAAATCCTGCCTGAAATGTTTTATTAATAAAATCTCTTCTTTTCATAGTATCCCCATAAAATTATTGAGGAAAATTATTTTTGTAAATTAAAGAAATTTTTCGATAATAAACTGTAGAAAAATTTTACTTTTATCATTTTTTCTTTAAAAATAAAAGAAAAATCCAGTTATTAATCTTCAGAATTTTGTAAAATTACAAAGACGGCAATGGTAATTTGTTATTATTTTTTTATCTTTAAATAAATCCGGATTAAATAAATGAAAAATCAGAACTTATTTAAGCAATTAGTAAGTCTTGAATCCGAGTTAAGGAAAATAAAGACACTAGATGAGGAATCGAAAGAGATCCTCAAAAAAACAATGGCCAACATCCAGGAAGTGCTTAATAGATCCGAAGATCAAACTTCAGATGATCAAACTAACTTGCTGGAGGATCTGAAAAAATCCGCGGCGCATTTTGAGGTTACCCATCCCGAATTGTCCGAATCTATGCACATCGTTATCCATACTTTAAGCAATATGGGGATTTAATTCTTATAATTTTCATTAAAAATTCAATTAGAATTAAAAAGCCAATGAAACCAGATCACTTAATCATATTTAAGATATTATCATTTTTGATTCACTATTAATAAAAGATACGGCGGATTTTTGGAGAAGAAAAGGATTATATTCGCAACTAAAAATGAAGGCAAAAGAAGGGAAGTCAGCAGTATTTTTGAAAGCACTCAAATCGAGCTTCTCTCATTGAACGATTTAGGCGATATTCCTGAAATAGAAGAAACCGGGAATACTTTTGAAGAAAATGCGTCAATAAAAGCTCATAAAGTTTTTGAAAAATTCAGAATGCCTGTAGTGGCAGATGATTCAGGCTTAGCAGCAGAACAGTTAAATGGAAATCCGGGGGTTTTATCCGCAAGATATGCCGGCAAAAGTGCAACCGATGAGGAAAATAATAACAAATTGCTTAATCAATTGAAATATTTTCCCGAACCGCATCCGGCAAAGTTTGTCTGCGTTGCGGTATATTATGACGGCAGGAAATTTTTCAAAGCACAAGGTGAAGTTATTGGAAGAATAATTAAAGAGCCGCGCGGAGCAAACGGCTTCGGTTATGATCCTTTGTTTGTCCCGGAAGGTTTTAATAAAACAATGGGCGAACTTCCTCTTGACCGTAAAAATGAAATCAGCCATCGATCAAAAGCTTTTAAAGCATTAAAAAAGTTTTTAAACTCTTAAAGGAGGAAATCATGAAAAACAGTTTCATAATTTTATCGTTACTTTTTCTAACCGCATTTCTTTTAAACTCTTGCGACAGCGACGGCTCTACCGGAAACAGCGGAAATGAAGACAACAGTAACTATTTCCCCAACAATGACGGGGCTTATTATAAATATAATGTAAATAGAACTGATTCCGATGGGGTACAAATTTCCGGAACGAGATCTGTTAATTATAACGGTAACGGAACAAAGGCTGGTACCCCTTATCAAAGGCAAATTGATTCGAGCACAATCGGTATTTTTATTATTGTATCCGAATCCTATTTTAGAAAAACCGG
>JBLNGL010000499.1:0-5703 GCA_050264735.1 Ignavibacteria bacterium
CATACAGCGGTTATTGCAGATGACGAACTGCATGATTTTTATACTAATATTTTAAATGATGCAGATACACTTTTATTTGGGCGTAAAACTTATCAGCTCATGGAAAGTTATTGGCCGCAGGCTCAAAATGATCCTCAGGCAACTAAGAGCATGATTGAATTTGCAAAATAAAATCAATAGTCTTCCTAAAATTGTGTTTTCCAAAACTCTTCATACTGCTGAATGGAGTAATGAAGAAAATATTGTCGAAGAGGTTCAGAAGCTCAAGAATCAATACGGCTTTAGCCAAACAGGGGATAATTTGCTGGAAGCAGTGAAGGATTCGACCGGTGGTTTTACGACTGTTTTAGATGGGCTTAAAGCTTTTTTGGAACATAGTATTAATCTTAATCTTATTGCGGATAAATTCCCAAAAGAACTAACTCAACATGGCAAATAAATAATTAAAAATTGAAAGGAGTTTTTTATGCAAAAAATAACCCCTCATTTATGGTATGATAAAGAAGCCAAAGAAGCAGCAGAGTTTTACTGTTCTCTCTTTCCAAATTCTAAAGTAACAAAAGTTACAACAATTCATGATGTACCAAGTCCGACCGGTGATAGTGATATCGTTTCATTTCAGCTTTCTGGCCAGCCGTTTATGGCAATCAGTGCAGGACCGTTATTTAAATTTAATCCTTCGATATCATTTTTTGTTACCCTTGAAAACGAAAAAGAAGTTGATAAGCTCTGGAATAAACTTAAAGAAGGTGGATCTGTTTTAATGGAGCTTCAAAAATATGACTGGAGCGAAAAGTACGGCTGGGTACAAGATAAGTATGGATTATCCTGGCAAATAAGTTTAGGAAAGAAAAAAGATGTTGGCGGAAATGCTGTAAGCAGCTCTTTGTTATTTGTTGGCGATAAATTTGGAAAAGCGAAGGAAGCTGTAAACTTTTATACAGCTGTTTTTAAAGAATCTGAAATTAAAGGGATAAAGGAAAACCCGGATGGAACAGTTATGCACGCACAGTTTTATCTTAATGGTGAAACCTTTATGGCTATGGACAGCAAAGAAAACCATCAGTTTGATTTTAACGAAGCAATATCTTTTATGGTAAACTGCGATTCCCAAAAAGAAATTGATTATTACTGGGAGCAGCTCACTTCTGACGGAGGAGCTGAAAGTATGTGCGGCTGGTGCAGAGATAAGTACGGAGTTTCGTGGCAAATTACCCCAACTATTCTGAATACAATGTTGAGTAAAGGTACAGAAGAACAAGTTGCCCGTGTTACTCAAGCATTCCTGCAGATGAAAAAGTTTAATATTGCTGTTTGGGAGAAAGCATATAGAGGGAAATATTGAGAAGAATCAAAGCATTTGAATGGATTTCACTTGACGGTGTTTTTGATGCCGACCCTGAGTATTTCAGCAAATGGTTTTTGCCGTATCAAAGCGGATGGTTGAAAGATCTTGATCATAGTAATTCGCGGGCAACCTGCATAAAAATCACTGTTGAGGAAGCAGACGCAATGCTTCTTGGTAGTGATACATATAAAATGCTTGCACCATACTGGTCGGTACAGCAGAACGATGATAACGGTCCAGCGCAAAAACTCAACAGCATGCCGAAGTATGCAGTTTCGACAACAATTAAAAAACCAATTTGGCAGAACACCAAAAAAGTCATCAGCAAAGATGTCGAGCAAGAAATTGCCAAACTTAAACAACATGGAGAAGGTTATATTTTGATATTTGGCAGCGGTATACTTGTAGCTTCACTAATGAAAGCAGGTCTCCTCGACGAATTCCGTTTTCTCGTACATCCTTACATCATGAATAAAGGTAGGCGTCTTTTTGATAATGGTTTGCCCGAGGCAGCATTGAAACTTGTTGATTCCAAACTCCTGAGTTCAGGCATCTTAATGCTTGATTATAACGTGAATTATTAGCCGATTAAATTAGGAAAAGCATACTATTCAAAAGGACATTTAATTCACTCTAATAGAAAGGAACTAAATATGAAAACTCAACTCAGTCCTTACCTCAATTTTCCGGGTAACTGTGAAGAAGCATTTAATTTTTACAAATCTGTATTTGGCGGAGAATTTTCTAATATCATCCGCTTTAAGGATATGAAAATCCCTGACGCGCCTCCGGCACCAAAGGCAGCAGAAAACAAAATTATGCATATGGCTCTGCCTATTGGCGATAATATTTTGATGGGAAGCGATGCTCCAAAAGAGATGGGATTCAAAGTGATTATGGGCAACAACAACTACATTAACATTGCACCTACAAGCAGAAATGAAGCAACCCAACTTTTTAAGCAACTTTCAAAAGGCGGAGAGGTAGAAATGCCTATTGCAGATCAGGTATGGGGTGATTACTTCGGTTCATTCAAAGATAAGTATGGTGTATCGTGGATGATTAACTATCACGAAGAGAAAAAATAGAAATCAATAACCACGACCTTAATAGTTATTTGAATACATTCAATTGTAAGATTATAATATTGAGTAATTTTTTTCAAGGAAGGATATTATGAGAAAACTTGTTGTAAATACATTCATAACACTTGATGGAGTAATGCAGGCGCCCGGCGGACCGGAAGAAGATCCCACCGGTAATTTTAAATACGGCGGATGGTCATTCCACTATTGGGACGAGATGATGGGCAAAGTAATGGATGAGTTCATGGGGAAACCTTTCGAACTCTTACTAGGAAGAAAAACCTATGAAATCTTCGCCGCTCACTGGCCTTATGTTGAGAATGATCCGGTTGCAGATAAATTCAATGCAACAAAAAAATATGTAGTATCACGGACACTAAATAAAGTTAATTGGAGTAATTCTTTTTTAATAAAGAACAATGTCGTTCAGGAAATCGGTAAGCTTAAAGAACAAAACGGACCGGAACTTCAGGTTCACGGCAGTGCTAATCTTATTAAAACTCTGGCAAATGAAAACCTTGTTGATGAATATAATATATGGATATTCCCTGTTGTTGTTGGAAAAGGGAAACAATTATTCGGTGAGGGTACAAATGCAGGTAACCTTAAACTTGTAGATGTGAAATCATCAAGCACTGGCGTAATCATTTCAACTTATAAACCGGACGGAGAACTTAAAGTCGGTTCTTTCGCATTAGAAAATGAAACGGAAGAGGAGCTTGAGAGACGAAGAAAGCTCTCTGTCGAATAAAATATCTAATAAAAATAATCGTCAGGAAAAAAATCATGTGCACACAAAAAATCTCAATCAGTAAACTTGTTGCTTTTCTTATTCTCGCAATAACATCTTCACTGTTTTCTCAGCAAGAGAGCAATGGAAAATATGCAGATGTTAACGGCATGAAAATGTACTACGAAGTTTCAGGTGAAGGCGATCCGTTGATCGTATTGCCTGGGGCTCATATGGACATCATGACCATGGGTAAGATCATACCCATGCTGGCAGAAAGTCATGAAGTTTATGCACTGGAATTTCAGGGGCATGGTCACACTGAAGATATCAATAGACCTATTAACTATGAGAATCTCGCCGATGATGTAGCTGACTTTATGGATGCTATCGGAATTGAGAAAGCAGATGTGTTTGGCTATTCAATGGGTGGTCAAGTCGGGCTGAAACTTGCCATAAACCACCCACAAAAGCTGTACAAACTTATTACGGCTTCTATCGCTTACGATCTGAAAGGCTGGCAGCCGGCATATAGTAAGTTCATACCGCAAATGACGCCGGAGATGTTTCTCGCCATGCCTTATTTTGCGGAAAAACATAAGCGATCTGCTAATCCGGATGCCTATGTCGCATTCCTCAAAAAGATGATCGCACTTGAACATGAACCAATGGCCTGGGAAGAAGATGTAAAAAAATTGAAAACCCCTGTGCTTATCATTGCTGGTGATTCGGATGTAGCGACACTTGAACATTTTGTAGCTATGTTTCGGCTGCTTGGCGGTGGTGTAATGGGTGATATGGGGAATCCATTGCCCGCTTCACGTCTTGCCATAATGCCGGCAACATCGCACACAGCGGTCATCACTCAGGTCGATCTCCTGCTTGCTTTCATCGAACCTTTCCTGAAGGGAGAAACACCAAAGGGATTCTTCGATACTTCACAATAAGGAGAAATCATTATGAGAACCCAGACATCCGGTAAGTGAAAATAGGAGGAAACAGATATTTCAAATTAAATATTATTTTGATAAAACATTGAGGAATACATTATGAGAAAATTAATAATGTGGAATCTCATTACACTTGACGGCTACTTTGAAGGTAATCAAAATTGGGACTTATCTTTTCATGAATTAGTCTGGGGCAAAGAACTTGAACAACTGAGCATTGAACAATTACATTCAGCAGACTACCTTGTTTTTGGACGTAAGACTTATGAAGGTATGGCGGATTATTGGACGAAAGCAAAAGGAGAAATAGCCGACTTGATGAATAAGATACCCAAACTTGTTTTTTCTAAAACATTGAACTTGGTTGACTGGAATAACTCAACTCTGATTAAAGATAATGCTTCAGCCGAAATCAAAAAACTTAAAGAGCAGGGCGGTAGAGATATGTATGTATTCGGGAGCGCAAACCTTTCCGAGACTTTTGTAAACGATAACTTGTTTGACGAATACCGGATTGGAATTGCACCGGTAATTTTAGGAAGCGGGCGACCTTTGTTCAGAGAAGGAATTTCTGCCAAAAATTTATCTCTCGTTTCAACACAGCAACTTTTAACAGGGGGTGTAGTTTTAAAATATACGAAATAACCATAGATGAAATACATTAAGCAACCGGAAATTTAACAGAGCAATTTGAAGTGTAATTGACCTTTCGGGATCAAGAACACCAGACTTAATGACATGGCTTGAAAGAAATTTGGGAAAGAGATTACAACCAGGACATGGAAAATAGTTTATAGAATAATTAAAAAATATCTTAAATAATTTAAAGGAGAAAAAATATGTCAAAAATGAATCCCGTTGTTCACTTTGAAATGCCCGCTGAAAATAAAAAACGGATGACTGATTTTTATACGAAGGCATTTGGCTGGCAGACACAGCAACTCGGACCTGAAATGGGTGAATATGTTCTTGTTAATACAACTGACACAGGACAAGACGGTCGTCCAAAAAATCCGGGAGCAATCAATGGCGGCTTCTATCAAAAAACGGATGATCCTGTTTCAAATCATCCATCTGTTGTTATTTCAGTTGATGATATAAATGAATCGATAGAAAAAATAAAAAACAGTGGGGGAAAAATTTTAGGTGAAGTTCAGGAAATACCGGGTATAGGAAAATATATTTCATTTTTAGATACCGAGGAAAATCGCGTTGGTGCTCTGCACCCTTCTCCAATGTAGTAGTCGTCTGAGCGAAGTCGAAGACCGACATTAAAAATTCAGCCTGACAATATTTAAATACATTTTTATATTATTGAAAGGAATTATCATGGAAAAACTAAATTTTAAAATCGAGATAAATGCGCCTAAAGAAAAAGTATGGAATACCATGCTTGAGGACGCTACTTATAGGTTGTGGACAACACCTTTTAGTGAGGGCTCATACTACAAAGGAGATTGGAGTAAGGGATCAAAAATAATTTTTTTAGGTCCCAATCCCGAAACTGGTAAAGAAGGGGGGATGGTAAGAAGAATAGCAGAAAATAAACTCTATGAATATATATCTATTGAACACCTCGGTATTATAAAT
>JBLNGL010000500.1:0-2559 GCA_050264735.1 Ignavibacteria bacterium
GAAGATTCTTTACAAAAGAATTCTTTCGCCGATTCTATTTATCATAGTTATTCCGTGTTTGTAAATGCTGCAAAGGCATTGCTGCTGACAAGGGATGTCAGCCCTACCACTCAGCACGGTATCATCAATGAGTTTGAAAATCATTTTAAGAATGAACCGTCATTCAACTTTCAAACTGATTATAAAGATACTGTTTTACTGATAAATCAAAATGAACCCTCTAAAGAATTTGCAGAAAAGTATTTTGATCTCGCGAAGATTTTTCTTTCATCTGCAAAATCCTGGAGAGAAAACTTTATTAAGGAAAAAAATCTGGTTACGATCTAAAAGAGAAGATTATGAAAGATTCAGAGAAGAAAAAAGAACCGAAAATTACTTTAGTCGGAGCAGGTCCGGGTGATGCCGAATTAATTACTGTCAAAGGATTAAAAGCTTTGTCAGGGGCAGATGTGATTTTATATGATGCTCTTGTAAATACTGAGCTTTTAAAGTATACCAGGAAAGAAGCAAAGAGAATTTTTGTCGGAAAAAGATCAAACAGTCACGCTTATTCCCAGGATGAAATCAATAAAATGATTGTTGAATATGCATTTACATTAGGGCATGTAGTACGCTTAAAAGGAGGGGATCCGTTTGTTTTCGGAAGAGGCCATGAGGAGCTGGCTTATGCTGAATTGTTCAATATAAAAGTCGAGGTAATCCCCGGTATTTCGAGCTCATATGCCGTTCCCGAACTGCAGCATATCCCCTTAACCAAACGGGGAATAAATGAAAGTTTTTGGGTAATTACCGCAACTACATCCAGCGGCGAATTATCGCGGGATGTTTATAAAGCAGCTGATACTAATGCGGCAATTGTCATTTTAATGGGAATGCAGAAGCTGAAAGAGATATCGGAAATTTTTGTGCAGGCCGGAAAATCCGGAACACCTGCGGTAATAATTCAGAACGGATCAATGCCTGATGAAAGAATCGGAATCTGCAGGGTAAAGAACCTGGAGAAGCTTGCATTCCAAAAAAAACTCGGTTCACCGGCTGTAATTATAATTGGTGAAGTTGTAAAGCTTCACCCTGAGGCTGAAGAAGTGCTGAAAGAGGAGTTAAAGTTCAGTTCTTAATAGTAAAAATATTTATATGCATAAACTCTATGCATTAGGCCCTTTGCACATTAAAAAGAAAATAACAAAGCAATGCCTGAAGCGAAAAGAAAAATACAGAACCAAAATTTTATACAGAACAGAAGAACGAAATTAAGATTTATTGATCTTCATGAGAATAAATTATCTGAAGACACAAACAGATTGTTCCCGGTTTTTCTAAAGCTGGAGAATTTAAATACGCTGATTATCGGCGGAGGTTCGGTTGGATTTGAAAAACTTACTGCGGTTTTGAAAAACAGTCCTCAGGCTAATGTAACTTTAGTTGCACCTTCAATAAAAGAGGAAATATTCCAATTCAGTGAAGAATACCCCAATGTTCAATTAATTCCAAGAGTTTTCCTGAGCAGCGATTTAACAGACAAAGATGTTGTAATCTCAGCTACAAATAACAAAGAATTAAATTCTTTGATCAGGGAAGAAGCTAAGAGGAATAAAATTTTGATAAACGTTTCTGATACTCCGGATCTGTGCGATTTTTATTTAAGTTCTGTAGTTCAAAAAGGGAGTGTGAAGGTTGCAATATCTACAAACGGAAAATCTCCGACTATTGCCAAAAGATTAAGGGAATTTCTCGAAATAACAATCCCTGATGAGCTTGAAAATGTTCTGGATAATCTTGTTAAGATAAGAAGCAAACTAAGCGGGAATTTTTCGGAAAAGGTTAAGACTCTGAACAAAATAACCTCTATCCTGGTCGACAATCTCCCGGAAGGTAATTCCGGGCTTTTTGCAAAAAAAAGAAATATAAGAAAAACTGGTAGACTAAAAACAGCAGCTAAATATTTTTTTGCTTCCCTGCTTTTAATTTTAATAATGTTTACCGGTCATTTGCTCTTTCAGAATGTTTCGATTGATTCCATGAATAAAACTTTAGATCAGATCTTTAATTCTCTTGATCCGGGATTCCATTGGTATGTTATAATCGGTTTTATAGCTCAGATGATTGATGGTGCGCTGGGTATGGCATACGGCGTAAGCGCTACAGCTTTTTTGCTTGGGCTCGGATATCCGCCTGCAGTTATAAGTGCAAGTGTTCATACGTCCGAAATTTTTACATGCGGTGCCTCGGGTCTTTTCCATTTGAAATTCGGCAACGTTAGTAAAAGACTTTTTAAGAATCTGCTTATTCCGGGTATTATCGGTGCTGTACTCGGTGCATATTTCTTAAGCTCACTCGCAGAATTTAATTTTGTTGTCAAACCTGTCATAGCTTCCTATACCTTAATACTGGGAATTGTAATCCTCTTCAAAGCTTGGGGCAAAAGTAAGAGAGATAATAGAATAAAGCATATCGCACCGTTAGCCGGTATAGGCGGCCTGCTCGATTCAATGGGCGGAGGCGGGTGGGGACCGATAATTTCTTCTACTCTGATTGCCAAAGGGAAGCATCCTTTAGTTA
>JBLNGL010000501.1:0-7745 GCA_050264735.1 Ignavibacteria bacterium
TCAAAATAATCGGAGAGCACATCATTTATAACTCCGCCGGAAGCAGCAACAACCTGGAGCTGCGAAGTTCCTTCATATATATTAGTAATCCTTGCATCTCTTGATAATCTTTCAACATTAAACTCATGCATATAGCCTGTGCCGCCGTGAATCTGCATCGAATCATAGCATATTTTATTTGCCGATTCCGATAAGATTAATTTTGCAAGAGGAGTCAGCAGGTTAGCTATCTTTGATGTTTCTTTCAATTTTTCATTGAGCTCGGCAAAGGGTTTCTTTTGAGCTTTTAATTTCTCGATTAAATTTTCCAGAACTTCTTTCCTGTCAAGCCATACCGAAGCCGAATAAAAAAGGGACCTGTTTGCTTCCAGGGTCACTCTCATATCGATCAGCATATTTGATACAACCGGCAGATAAAAGATCGGCTTGCCGAACTGCTCCCTGGCTTTCGCATATTTCAGCGCTTCTTCATAAGCAGCCTGCGATATTCCTAAAGACTGAGCACCGATTCCCAGCCTGGCTCTGTTCATCAAATAAAGGACATATTTTATTAATCCGAATTTTCTTAAACCTACCAGCTGTGCAGGCGTATCATTGAATTGAAGCTCGCAGGTGGGAGATCCGTGGATTCCCAGTTTATGTTCAATACGTCTTACTTTTACAGTTTCATCGCCGCGGCAGACGAGCATGCTTAAACCCCTTGCATCTTTGCTCCCGGTTTCGGTACGTGCAAGAACCAGCAGAACCTGGCCGTTGCCGTTGGTAATAAATCTTTTAACGCCTCTTAAAAACCATTCTCCTTTTTCATTCTGGTAGGCCTGGAGCTTTACAGCCTGCAGATCGGAACCTGCATCCGGTTCTGTCAAAGCCATTGCGCCTGTATAGATTCCTTCCGCAAAACCAGGCAGATAGGTTTCTTTCTGTTCTTCATTCCCGAACTGCGCAATTGTTTTCCCGATATCCTGGAGTCCGAAAATGTTCATTAATGAAGCATCCGCCCTAGAGACCATTTCAACAGCCATCATATAAAGAGTCGTAGAGAAATTTAATCCGCCGTATTCACGCGGAATTATCATTCCCATCATTTCAGCCTTCGCAAGCATGTCCAGCGATTCTCTTGTTCCCTTCGCGTACGTTACTTTACCGTCTTTAAATAATGCCCCTTCATCGTCAATAGAAGGAGATCTAGGGGCGATAAAATTTGCAGTAATGTCGCCCATTACCTCCATTACCTTCCGGTAGTTCTCTACGGCATCCTCATAATTAACGGGGGCGTAATTGAATTTTTTAGATTGAGCATAATCGTCTTCCATTATCTCAATAACATCTCTCATATCCAGCCTATTGAAATGGAAAAGAAGATCGGGATTATCTAAAAAGAAATTGCTCATGGATTATCTCAATTTTTGTTTAAATACATTAATAAATAAAGGAATGATCTGAGCTGCATCTCCGACAATTCCGAAGTGGGCGATATTAAAAATCGGAGCATCCGGGTCGGTATTTATTGCCACAATTTTATTGGATTCCTGCATTCCGGCACGGTGCTGAATCGCACCGGATATTCCGCAGGCAATATAAAGCTTCGGCCTTACCGTAACGCCTGTCTGTCCCACCTGCCTTTCATGCGGAATAAATCCTGCGTCCACTGCGGCACGGCTTCCTGCAACTTCACCGCCGATTGTATGTGCAAGCTCGTGTATCAATTGAAAATTTTCCTTGCTTCCCATGCCGTATCCGCCGGCAACAATAATGGGGGCTCCTTTGATATTTATTTTATTTTCAATTCTGTGCTGTTCTATTATTTTGATCAAATCATCAAGCTTATCATGCTCATATGGAATGTTAGTTATTTTTCCATCGGAATATTTTTCGAGAGGTTCCATTTTCATTACACCTTCTCTGACGGTTGCCATTTGAGTTTCCACTTCAGGAGATATAATTGTTGCAATAATATTTCCGCCGAATGCCGGTCGAATCTGGAGCAGAAGATTTTTATATTCTTCTTTTAAATATTTTACAGTGGAAATCTGGAGATCGGTGCAGTCCGCAGTCAACCCGCTTTTGGTATGCGAAGCGACTCTAGGGGCCAGATCCCTTCCAATTACAGTGGCTCCGAAGAGCAGAATTCTAGGTCTTCTTTCCTCAACCAGGCAATTCAGAATATGACTGTAAGGCATAGTACGGAATTGATGCAAATCCTGGTGATCGACTACAATTGCCTCATTCGCACCGTATTTAAATGTTTCTTTTGCAGTCTCTGAAACATTGTGCCCGATTACAATAGATTTTAAAACACCCTGCAGATTTTCTGCAAGCCTTCTGCCTTTCGATAAAAGCTCTAAGCTTACATCTGCCGGTTTTCCGTTCCTCTGTTCAATAAAAACCCAAATCTCATTTTTTGAATTTATCATAATTTTAGCCCAGAATATGATCGGACAATAATTTATCAACCAAATAAGCGACGCCGGCTTTGTTAGGTTCTATTGATTCGTGCTTACCGCCGGCAAGAACAACCGATTCAACTTTGTAAACTTTGGTCGGTGAACCGTGGACGCCGCATCTTTTTTCATCGAGTCCCAGATCATCAAATGTTAAAGTGTGGATATATAATCCTTTTGAAATATATTCCTCCTTAAGCTGATCTATATAAAGCAGGGAATTCCCTTCGGTTATTTTTTCAAGCTCGAGAAGTGTTTTTGAATTCTTATAAGCCATTACTCTTTTGGCTTTAAATGGACGGGCGAATGCGGCGTCTTTTAAAACAGTGATTAGAACCGGAAGAGAGGATTCTAAAATTTCAAATCCCCCTTCAATTTTTTTCTTTACTTTTACAGAAGATTTTTTTACATCAAGAATTTCTTCAACGTAGGTTACCTGGGGAATATTCAGTTTATCTGCCGTCTGCGGGCCAACCTGGGCAGTATCTCCGTCAATTGCCTGCCTGCCTGCAAAAATAAAATGGTAACCTGCTTTGCCTGCCTTGTCGGCAGACAGGTCGGCAGACTGGTTGCCGATCTTCTTTATTGCTTCAGCCAGAACGTAAGATGTAGCAAGAGTATCTGCACATGCAAATTTTCTGTCGCTTATCAAATAAGCATCATCGGCTCCCATGTAAAGGCACTCGCGCAGCACATCTGAAGCGCGCGGCGGACCCATTGTAATAACAGATACCTTTCCGCCGTATTTATCCTTCACCTGAAGTGCGAGTTCCAGGGCTACCCTATCTTCATGATTAAAGATTGCAGGAAGCTTTGCCCTGTTTACCGTGCCGTCTTCCTTCATTACTTGTCCCGATATATTTGCCGTATCCGGGACCTGCTTTACCATTACAATTGAGTTGAACATAATTGATTTACGAATTATGATTTATGATTTACGAATTATTTCATCTCTTATCACTACTTTTGGAGCAATGGAGTATTGGAGTTGTGGAGTAATGAAGCAATAATGCTAGATACTGGATACTGGATAAAAATTGGAATCCTGAATCCATCTGGAGTCCGGTATCTTGTATCCGGTATCCACAATTCCATCCTGCCTTGCCGGCAGGCAGGCAATCCATCATTCCAATACTCCATTATTCCATCCCAATACTCCATCACTCCAATACTTCATCACTTTAAACTTTGCTACTAGGTTGTAAACTCTTTCAATTTATATTCCAAAAGATAGTTAATCTAAATTTATTGCGTAATTGGAATAAAAATTAAACTTTTGAATGAAGATTTTTCAATTTGAAGAGTTTAGGATTTTTGATTTTCTAAATGATGAGAAGAGGAATTGTAAGATAAATTGTTTTAATTAATTTGATCGCTGAAAGTCAATTCCTTCTCCTAGGAGTTTAACAGAAATTTAATTTGCTATTAGTAAAGTTCAATCAATTGACAACCAGACAAAAGTTTCATTAAAAGCTTCCGGAAATCATTTAAGAATTTTGCCCTCAACTATTTCTAACAATACAACAATTTATGGACAAAATATTTGTATGCAAGAATTCAGCCGTTAATTCCGGGAAAACATTGACCCTATTACCGGGAACAAAAATTTATTTTGGAAACAATATTCAATTAATTGTTCATAGTCTAATTGATACAGATAATGTAACTTTCCAATCCTTTAGCTGTGTTTGAAGCATATCCGAATCCATTTAATCCAATAACCACAATTGTCTATTCATTACCCCAGCCGGTAATGTTACTCTAAAGGTTTACGATATACTTGGAAGGGAGGTAACATCGCTGGTAAATGAATTCAAATCAGAAGGGCAATATGAGGTACAATTTAACGCTTCTTCTATGCAAGCGGAATTTATTTCTACCGTCTTCAGGCTGCAGTTTTGTTCAAACCAAAAAATGATTGTAGCGAAGTAAAAATGTATAATAAGATATGCTAGATTTTAAAAATCTGGCATATCTATTTGGAATATTTCCTTTTTCTAAAGAAACCTCTCTCTACAAAGAATATTTCATCTTTCCGAAATAATATTTATTCCGTTAGAAATACAATTTATTCCTCTTTAAACTAAATTTATTCCTTTAATAATTTTTATTCCCTTAGGAAATATATTCATTCCTTTAGAAGTATTATCATATCCTTTATAAAATCTATTCATTCTCCAGGAAACTCTATTTATTCTTTTGGAAATTCTGTTTGTTCCTTTAAAAAATAAATTCATCCTTCCGGAAATCTAATCCGCCTTTCTTAAATATTCCTGCTGAAAGGAAATATCTTTTCATCTCTCGACGGAAATTTAAACCAACTCATTAAAATTTCTCCCGGGAGGACATATACCTTTGGAGAAGATAAACGAGTTTGCAAAAAAGGTTGAAGAATATAAAAAGTCTATTCTTCAATCAAAGTAATTTCCTTACATTTAATTGTTTATTGTGAAAAATTCAATATGAAAAATTTTCAAAAAGAAATATGAGAAAGGATATTTTGCGTGAGCGCTACGTATTTGTAAATTAATCTGGTCGAAGCTGGCGCTTCGACCTACAAAAACAAAAATTTAAATTAATAAAAAACAAACATCCCTTTCCTTCGGAAAAGCTTGTCCCGACTTGTCGGGAGGATCGGGGGATAGGCCCTCCCTATATATTCAAAATATCATTATAAAGAATAGAAGCCATCAGAAGAAGCAGCAAAACAAATCCGACATTCTGAATCGCTACTTTAACTTTAATGGGAATTTCTCTTCTGATAACTCCCTCTATAATAATTATCAAAAGATGCCCGCCGTCTAGGACCGGGAAAGGCATAATATTAATAATTGCCAGTGTAAGACTTAAAAGAGCTAGGAAATAAAGGAAGTTGAGTATACCAGTATCGGCTGATTTTGCCGCATATTGTGCAATTTTAATTGGTCCGCCGAATGCTTTTCCGAATTCAATCTGGCCCGAAATAACTCTTCCAAGCATGGTAAATGTTAAATCGGTTATCTTAACAATATCTTTCCAGCCGTAATAGAACGACTCGAAAAAACCGTAAGTTTCATATTTAATTTTTCCCGTAAACTTCTGGGCTATTAATACTCCGATCACGCCGTTAATATCGGGAACTGCGCTCAGGGAAACAGTATCATGATTTCTAATTACTTCAATGTTAATCTGTTTATTCTTATGGCTTGAAATAATACTTACGGCTTCACCTCTGGTTTGAATATCTTCATTATTAATTTTTAGTAAAATATCCCCTTTTTTTATTCCGGCTTTGCCTGCTGGCGTACCTTTAAAAACGCTGTCTATATAAGTCTGCTCCCATCCTTCCGCTAAAAGCAGCGGTGCTTCATTTTGATCCGGAATTTGAGAACGCGGTACTTTTATTTCAACTATCTTATTATCTCTTTCTGCATTAATCTCAACATCTTTACCCATGCTGTTTATCAAGAACTCTGATTCAAATTCATTCCAGTTATCAACTTTTTTATTATTTACGGAAAGAATTTTATCCCCGGTTTTGAATCCTAAAGAATCGGCAGTGCTGTTCGGTTCAACATAGCCGATTGCAGTTGTTTCAATAACCTGTTTCCCCTGGAAGAAATTTGCGCCCCAGAAAATAATCAATGCAAGGAGCAGGTTCATCAGAACGCCGGCGGTGATTACGAATATTTTTTTGTGAACAGGCTTAGAACGGAATTCCCAAGGCTCCGGTTCTTTATTTGCGAATTCGGTATCGAAGCTTTCATCGACCATTCCGGCTATTTTAACATAGCCGCCCAATGGCAGAAGGGAAAGCCTGTAATCGGTGTTTCCTTCCCCGTTAAAATCTTTAGGCAGCTCGCCGAATGTAAACCCGGTTATTTTATTCCATCCGAAAAGTCTTTTCCCGAAGCCGATCGCAAAAACATCTGCCCGCATGCCGCTTAATTTGGCAGCAGCAAAATGACCGAATTCGTGTACAAAAACCAAAATTCCAATTGTTATAGCAAAATAAATTACATAATCCATTAAAAATGCTGCTCCTTGGGTAAATTATCAAATATTGAATATCTTTATAAGTTTTCTCTCAAAATAAACACCTGCAATCTTATCTCAAATATATAAAATCAAGCTTAAAAATAGGTGAATTATGAATCAGGTAAAAGGAGATTATTCGGCAGGAAGACTTAAAACATATTCACGCGTTAAACTGTCATACTCAAAAATTGAATCCAAATCCGTAGAAATATATTTTGCCGACAAATATACTTTATCCAGTGCTTTTTTGATTATATACGGAATCCTTGAAAAAGTAATATTGCCCTTCAGAAAGCGGTCGACTGCAATTTCGTTTGCGGCATTTAAAATTATCGGGCTGCAGCCCCCGGTATTTAAAACATCATAAGCCAGCTTCAAACACTCAAATTTTTCTAAATCAGGTTCAATGAAACTTAAGTTTTTAATTCTTTTGAAATCCGTTTTCGGATATTGATTAGGAAGCCTTTCAGGGTAAGTTAAAGCATATTGAATCGGGACCCTCATATCAGGCAGCCCAAGCTGCGCTTTTATTGAGCCGTCCGCAAATTCAACCATTGAATGAATAATCGACTGCGGATGAATTACAACCTCAATTTTTTCCTTGGGCAAACCGAATAACCATTTGGCTTCAATTACTTCCAGGCCTTTGTTCATCATCGATGCGGAATCTATAGTTATTTTATTCCCCATTTTCCAGTTGGGGTGGTTAAGTGCATCTTTTACATTAACATTGCAGAATTCTTTTTTATCCAGATACAGAAAGGGTCCGCCGGATGCAGTTAAAATTAATTTTGCAACCTGGCTTATTTTTTCACCGGAAAGACATTGATAAATAGCGCTGTGCTCAGAATCCACCGGAATTATTTCCGCGTAATATTTCCTGCTTAAGGAAGTGACGAGCTCGCCCCCCACCACAAGTGTTTCCTTGTTTGCAAGAGCTATCCTTTTTCCCCTTTTTATTGCTTCGATAGTCGGAGCTAATCCGGCAAACCCCACCATTGCACCGACGAAAATATCATAATCCATATTTGCAGCGATGCTTATCAATCCCTCAATGCCTGAAAGCACTTCGCATTTCGATCCGATGCTTTTCTTAAGAGTTTCGGCAAGAAGAGGGTCCTTTACGACAACTGCGGATGGTTTAAATTCTTCTATCTGGGGTTCGAGAAGATCAATTCTTGTATTAACTGAGAGGGCGGCTGTCTTAAATTTATCCGGAAAATTTCTTATAACATCGAGGGTATTCCTCCCTATTGAACCGGTAGAGCCTAAAATTAAAATTTTTTT
>JBLNGL010000502.1:0-15960 GCA_050264735.1 Ignavibacteria bacterium
AGATTTACTTACATCCAGTGAAGAAATAGAACTTGCCATAAACATTAAAAGAGATAACCCTGAAGCCCTGGAAAGGCTGGTTAAAGCAAACCTTAGATTTGTTGTCAGCGTTGCTAAACAATACCAAAATCAAGGATTATCACTTGGTGATTTAATTAATGAAGGTAACCTTGGATTAATTAAAGCAGCTAAAAGATTTGATGAAACACGCGGATTTAAATTTATTTCTTATGCGGTCTGGTGGATAAGGCAGTCAATTCTCCAGGCATTGGCTGAACAGTCCAGAATAGTGAGACTGCCTCTGAACAGGGTAGGAGCACTCAATAAAATCGGAAAAGCATATAGCAATCTTGAGCAGGAATTTGAAAGGGAGCCTTCCGCAGATGAATTAGCTCAGGAACTTGAGATGGATGTATCCGAAGTGTCCGATGCAATGAAAATTTCCAGCAGGCATGTTTCGATGGATGCCCCCTTCACTTCGGGTGAAGAAAACAGGCTTCTTGATGTAATTGAAGATGATCAGCAGCCGGCACCTGACGAAACTTTAATGACTGAATCTCTGAAAACAGAAATTGAAAGAGCGCTTGCCACACTCTCGGACAGAGAAGCTGAAGTTATCAGCCTTTATTTCGGTCTAAATAAAGAGCACTCCCTTACGCTGGAAGAAATCGGGGAACGGTTTAACTTAACGAGAGAACGTGTACGGCAGATTAAAGAGAAAGCAATTAGAAGGTTAAGACATGCATCAAGAAGCAAAAATCTTCGGGCATATCTAGGCTGAATAATGTCCTTCCATAAAATCTATATTTTTTTAACAGCAGCTTTAATCGGCTCTTACCTGTTTGCAGGCTGCGCATCTTCTTCGAATACTTCCAGGTATAAAAATAAAAGTGAGAAAAAAACCCCAACCCATCCTTCTGTCAGGTTTACTTCAGAAGAAAGAAAAAATAATTTCCCGAAGGGCGAATCAAGCGCAGACACCGTTGAATATGATCTTTCAAATCAAGATGATGAAAAACTCCCTGATGATGAAACTCCTGTCGATATTTCAGTATTAAGATCATATTCCGGGAACACTCCGGGTTCCGAGGGGACAGTAAAAGAAAAGATGCTGATGGAAATTATCAAATATTTAAATACACCATACAAATACGGCGGAAATTCTAAAGAGGGGATCGATTGCTCCGCATTTACTCAAACCATTTTTAATAATGTTTTTTCTTTTCAGCTTCTCCGTTCAGCAAGACAACAATATACGCAGGGCTTTACGATTAATCATAGAGAAAACCTTCAATTCGGAGACCTTATCTTTTTTAATACCCGGCGAAGTGTTAAACCCGGCCATGTAGGAATTTATTTAGGGGAAAACCTTTTTGCTCATGCAAGTTCTTCAAAGGGAGTAATTGTTTCTTCCCTGGATCATGAATATTATTCCCGGACTTTTATGGGCGGAAGGAGAATAGAGAGTCTTTCAACATCCAGATGAATTCAAAATGCATTAATTCCCAAGTTTCTGCACAAATTTTTATCCGCTCTTTTCCTATCTTTGCTTAAAGCTGCAATTATTTAAAGCAATGCTGAAAAAATATTATCTCAAAAATATAGACTGTGCTTCATGCGCTCAAAACATTGAGAAATCCCTCTCTGCGCTGCATTCGGTTAAAGATGTTTTTATCAATACTGCCGATTCAGTAATGTACCTGGACAGCAATAATATTGAAGAAGTTAAAGAAGAAATTATTAAAATAGAGCCTCATGTTTTAATAGAAGATGCTCAATTAGAAAACAAAAAAAGTTCTACTTCATTGAGTATCAAAAAAGAAATTATCCTTATTGCAGTAGTAATCGCATTATTCATTCTGGGATTATCTCTTGAAGATTATCTTCATGAGAGATCAATGTTTTATCTCGAATATTTAATTTTCATCTCTGCATATCTTATCAGCGGATACGAAGTTTTAATCAAAGCCTGCAAAAATATCATTAAAGGAAAATTTTTTGATGAAAATTTTTTAATGTCCATTGCTACCCTCGGAGCCATCGCAATTCACGAGCTTTCAGAAGCTGTTGCGGTGATGCTTTTTTACAATGTGGGAGAATTTATCCAGAAAATATCGGTCGGGAGATCACGTAATTCCATTAGATCATTGCTGGAAATACGTCCCGATTATGCAAATTTAAAAATCAATGAAAACATTAAAATTGTATCCCCGGAAGCGGTAAGTCCCGGCCAATTAATTATTATAAAACCGGGAGAAAGAATTCCTCTTGACGGCCTTGTCATTGATGGAAATTCTTATGCGGATACTTATGCCCTTACCGGCGAAACAGTTCCGAGAAGCATAAAAAAAAATGATCATGTTTTGGCCGGAATGATAAATAAATCGGGTATGCTCACTGTAATAGCGGAAAAAACTTTCGGAGAGTCATCCATATCTAAAATGCTTGAACTTGTTGAAAAAGCTAGTGCTAAAAAATCCCAGACTGAAAAATTCATCACAACATTTGCCAGGTTTTATACGCCGGTTGTAGTTGTCCTTGCAATTTCCGTTGCATTTTTGCCTCCTCTTTTTTTTGCTTCCCAGACATACTCGGATTGGATTTACAGAGCGCTTGTAATTTTAGTGATTTCCTGCCCCTGTGCACTGGTAATCAGCATTCCTCTGGGATATTTCGGGGGAATAGGAAGAGCTTCGAGGGAGGGAGTGCTTATAAAAGGATCAAACTATCTTGATGCATTAACAAAAGTTAAAATAGCAGTATTCGACAAGACCGGTACTCTAACAAAAGGCGTTTTTAAAGTTTCGGAAGTGACAAGCTTAAATGGAATAAATAAAGAGGATCTTTTAAGATATGCGGCTTTAGCCGAATCACAGTCAAATCATCCTATTGCCGATTCAATCAGAAAAGCCTATGGAAATAAAATTGATTCTTCAATAATCAGGAAATACGAAGAAATCTCAGGCCAGGGAGTGAAGGTAATTACAGAAAATGAAACTATTATAGCCGGTAATGATCTGATGCTGCATAGAGAAAATATAATGCACAATCTCTGCAGAGTTGATGGAACCGTCGTTCATATAGCTGTTGATAATAAGTATGCCGGTTATATTACTATTTCTGATGAATTGAAAGATGATTCTATCGAGACAATAAATTCTTTGAAAAAACTCGGCGTGCAAAAAACAATAATGCTTACCGGGGATAATAATTATTCTGCCGGTATTTTTGCTGAAAAATTAGGTATTGATGCTTACTATGCTGAACTTCTTCCTGAGGACAAAGTCAAATATTTAGAAAAAATAATTGAACAATCATCCGGAGAAGGGAGAATAGCATTTGTAGGAGACGGAATAAATGATGCACCTGTAATTGCCCGGTCGGATATAGGAATTGCAATGGGGGGACTTGGATCAGATGCGGCTGTTGAGGCTGCGGATGTTGTGATTATGGAAGATCATCCTTCCAAAGTTCCGGCAGCAATTCAGATTGCAAAGAGAACAAGAGCTATTGTATGGCAGAATATATTTTTTGCGATTGGAGTTAAACTATTTTTTATCTGCCTCGGCGGATTGGGGATTGCCTCAATGTGGGAGGCAGTATTTGCCGATATGGGAGTTGCCTTGATAGCTATTCTGAATGCCGCAAGAATGCTGAGAGAATAAAAAAAGCTGCTCATTACTGAGCAGCTTTAATTTGCTCTTTAAAAATTTTAGCTGCATCCTGTAGTAGATCCGCAGGTCATGCATTTCAGGCATGTGCCGTTTCTTACCATCGTTAAGCTCTGGCATTCGGGGCAGATGTCTCCTGTATAACCGGCTTCAATTGCTTTTTTTACCTTTGCATGTTTTCCATTTCCATGATCTGTATATCCGGGTTCTTTTTCCTTTTCCGGATCCACTATTCTTTCGCTTACTATTTCTTCACTTTCAAATTCAGGCTCTATAAATTTTGTTACAATCCCCCTCGGAGTTTTAATATCTATTTCACCCGGCTGCGCATGCACTAGATCATTTCTGCCCATGTAAGTAACGGCGAGTTCTCTGAAAATATAATCAATAACCGAAGTTGCCATTTTAATTTTATCGTTGCCGGTTACAATTCCGCTTGGTTCAAATCTAGTGAATACGAATGCATCCACAAATTCTTCCAGCGGAACGCCGTGCTGCAGCCCTAATGAAATTGCAATTGCAAAGCAGTTAAGGAGGCTTCTGAATGCCGCACCTTCCCGGTGCATATCTATAAATATTTCACCAAGCTGACCGTTATCATATTCGCCTGTCCTGATATAAACAGATTGACCGTTGATCTTAGCCTTCTGTGTATATCCTGTTCTTCTGTCCGGAAGCCTTCTTCTTTTTGCGATGTATCTATGAATAATCCTTTCGGCAACTTTAACTATATCGTTATGCTCTTTATCTTCAATTAATGTTTCAAGTTCTTCTTCACTAATGGAATTCAACGGCTGAGATAATTTCGAACCGTCCCGGTATAATGCGTTTGCCTTAATCCCGAGCTTCCAGGACTGCATGTAAGCATCCTTGATATCTTCTACTGATGCATGGTTCGGCAGATTAATTGTTTTGGAAATTGCACCGGAGATGAAGGGTTGTGCCGCACCCATCATTTTAATGTGAGCCAGAGGACGGATAAAACGAGTACCTTTTTTGCCGCATTTATTTGCGCAATCAAAAACCGGATAATGCTCATGCTTTAAGAAAGGAGCTCCTTCAACGGTCATAGTTCCGCAGACATAATCGTTGGCAACTGCTACTTCATTTTTGGAAAAACCCAAAGCAGTCAATAAATTAAAATTAAATGAATTTATCTGTTCCTCGGTTAATCCCAAAGTATTCAAAAGGAATTCAGCTCCCAAAGTGAATTTGTTGAATGCAAACGAAAGATCAAAAACCGAAGGAATAACTTTCTCTATTTTTGCAACTAATTCGTCAGTAAATCCCTTTGACTTCAATGATTCCGAATTAATATAAGGACATCCGACAAGGGTTCCGGCTCCTTTGGCATATTTAACTATTTCAGCAATTTGATCTTTATTATAGCCTAACCTTTCCAGTGCAGGTGGAATTGACTGATTGATTATTTTAAAGTATCCGCCGCCTGCAAGTTTTTTAAACTTTACCAATGCAAAATCAGGCTCTACACCGGTTGTATCGCAGTCCATTACGAGCCCTATTGTGCCGGTTGGTGCAATTACAGTTACCTGAGCGTTTCTGAATCCATGCTGGTTCCCAAGCTCAAGTGCATGATCTGCATCTTCCCGGGCGGCTTGTAATAAATCCGACGGACAGTATTTAGGATCAATTCCCATAGGGAAAATTGAGAGTCCTTCGTATTCTTCATTGGGCACATTGTAAGCGGCTCTTCTATGATTTCTAATTACCCGCAGCATATGTTTTTTATTGGCTTCATATTTTGAGAATGCTCCCAGCTGTTCAGCCATTTCAGCAGATGCTGCATACGCCCTCATATGCATTATTGCAGTTACCGCACCGCAGATTGCAAATGCTTCATTGCTGTCATATGGAATTCCCTGCTGCATTAGAAGCGATCCTAAATTAGCGTATCCTAATCCCAAAGTTCTATAATCATAACTGAGCTGTGCGATGGCTTTGCTTGGGAATTGAGCCATTAAAACGCTCGTTTCCAAAACGATCGTCCATATCCTGGTAGCATGCCTGAAAGCATCTATATTAAATTTCTTTTCCTTAGAATCATAAAAGCTTATAAGATTTAACGAAGCAAGGTTGCAAGCAGTATCGTCAAGGAACATATATTCGCTGCATGGATTTGATGCTCTGATCTCACCATCTTCCCTGCAGGTATGCCATTCATTTATTGTAGTATGGTATTGAATTCCGGGATCGGCACATGCCCAGGCGGAATATGCAATTTCATCCCAAAGTTCCCGGCTCTTTAAAGTTTTACACGGTTTTGGTTCTCTTTTTTCTGCTGCGGCTTTTTTCTTTTCGGTTCTCCAGTACAGATTCCAGTCGCTTCCATTTAAAACAGCATTCATATAATCATTAGTAACACGTATGGAGTTATTGGAATTTTGACCGGAAACTGTAATATAAGCCTCTGAATTCCAGTCGGTGTTATACACAGGAAATTCAATCGATTTGAATCCAAGCTTTGCCAGCTGAATTACTCTTTCAATATAATTATTTGGAATATTTTCTTTTCTGGCTTCAAAAACCGCTTGTTTTAATTTTTTATTCTCATTTTTATTGAAGCGATCGTTTTCAGGGTGTTCATCAAAACAGGCTTTCATTATTGCATTGAGATGATAATTACAGAGCCTCGATCCTGCCACAAGAGCAGCTACCTTCTGTTCTTCAGTTACTTTCCAGTTTATATACTCTTCTATATCGGGATGATCAAGATCTAGGGTAACCATCTTCGCGGCACGCCTTGTAGTCCCTCCTGATTTAATTGCGCCTGCAGAGCGGTCGCCGATTTTTAGAAAAGACATTAATCCCGAAGACTTCCCTCCTCCGCTAAGAGGCTCATTTACTCCTCTCAATTCGGAAAAATTTGAGCCTGTTCCCGAGCCATATTTAAATAGTCTTGCTTCGCGGACCCACAGATCCATTATACCGCCTTCATTCACTAGGTCGTCTTTAATTGATTGAATAAAGCATGCATGAGGCTGAGGATGAGTATAAGCGTCACTGGAAGCGGTCAGTTCTCCGGTTTTATGATCGACATAGAAATGACCTTGAGACGGACCGGAAATACCATATGCCCAATTCAGTCCCGTATTAAACCATTGGGGACTGTTAGGTGCAGCCATTTGATTGGCAAGCATATAAACCAGTTCATCATAGAAAGCTTTTGCATCTTCTTCGGTATCAAAATAATTTCCCTGCCAGCCCCAGTAAGTCCAGCACCCGGCAAGCCTGTGAAATACCTGTCTTGCATCTGTTTCTGAAGAGTATCTGTCTTTTTGGGGGAGCAGTTCAAGCTTATCATTATCTATTCTGGATGCCTGAAGCCAGGCCGGTACGCCCTTTTCTCTTGCCTTTTTAAGCAGCTTTGGGATCCCCGCCTTCCTGAAATATTTTTGTGCAATTATGTCGGTTGCCACCTGCGACCATTGAGAAGGCACAATTACATCATCCATTTTAAAAACTATCGAACCATCCGGGTTTTTTATTTCAGAAACTCTCTTTACAAACTCAAATGAAGATAAAGGATCTTTTCCCGCTTCGGTAAAAAATCTTTTTATTTGCATTACACACTCCCTCGCGTTTTAGAGCTCATATTTGGTTGATTATTTTTTTATAAATGATGAATCTTCGGAACCGGCTAGAATATTTTTAAAAATTATGATAAGGTTGATTTTTTTCATGCAGAGATTTTTTGAGAGAATATTTTATCAGAACTTGATTTCAAGTTAAAAAAAGTAATGACACAGTGCAAGAGTTTTTCTCAAGAGGATAAAAAATATTTTCTGTCTAAAAAAATTTGCGAAAGATGAATATTTTTTTGTTAATATCAAAATTAATTCTTTTAATAATTTTCTAGTGTAGCAGGGATCATCTTTGTCCGTTTAAATTAAGCATTAAAAAAGGTTTTATCAGATTCTGCATTCATTTATATTTAATTCTTTAATTTTCGAAATATTTAAACCCGGTTTAAGAAGAGCAAAAAATAAATAACCTAAATTGAACAGCGAAAAAGTTATTGAAGTCTCCGGCCTTTCAAAAAAATTTAAAGAAGTCCGTGCGGTTAACAATCTAAACATTAATGTTCATAAAGGCGATGTATTCGGGTTTCTTGGACCGAATGGGGCGGGGAAGAGTACTACAATCAGGATGCTTCTCTCCTTAGTTAATCCGGATCAGGGAAAAATAAAAATATTTAATAAATCTTTATCCAAGAATCGGATAGAAATTTTACGGATGATCGGAGCTATTGTCGAAAGTCCAGACTTTTATGGTTATTTAAGCGCCTATAAAAATCTCGAAATTATCGGAAAAATTTCGGGTAAAGAGATCTCCGGTAAAAGAATTATGGAGGTGCTTGAGCTGGTAGGGCTGGATAAAAGATATAAAAGTAAGGTAAAAACTTATTCGCACGGAATGAAGCAAAGGCTTGGAATTGCCCAGGCTTTAATACATAATCCCGACTTGATAATACTTGATGAACCTACAACCGGCCTTGATCCTCAAGGGATGAAGGAAATCAGGGATCTCATAATTCATCTTAGTAAAGATGAAAAGAAAACAATATTCCTTTCATCTCATATCCTTTATGAAGTTGAGCTTGTTGCAAACAGGATGATAATAATAAATAAAGGAACAACTATAATTGAAGGAGAAGTGAAAGATCTTTTAAATACGGCAGATCTGAAAGTTACATTTGAAGTAAACGATCCCCATAAAGCAAAAAACCTGATACAGGATAAAATCTGGTTTTCGAAGCTCGATTCCGTTATTGATAATAAATTAATTTTTAATATAACAACAGATGAAATTCCGCCTCTCAACCGCTATTTTGTGGAGAATACAATAGATGTTAAAGCGATTGTCCCAAAGCGCTCACTGGAAGAATTCTTTTTAAATATAACCGAATCTGCCGGATAATAATGCTTACTTTGATAAAAATAGAGATATATAAAATATTTAAAAAATGGCGGACCTATATAAGCTTTGCCGCAATCGGCGTTTTGATACCGATAATTCATATTGCAATGATGATAGAAGGAGAACACTCGCTTGATTATATGACAAGGAATCTTAAGCAGTCTTTTATATTTATCGGCAATCTGCTTAACGGATATTTAATATCCTACCTTATTTTAAACAGTCTGGTTGTGCATATTCCCTTTCTTATTACACTTGTTGCCGGCGATCTTTTAGCCGGGGAAGCTACGGCAGGAACTTACAGAATTTTAATTTCCAGGCCGGTTTCAAGATTTAAAATTACATGCTCAAAATTTTTTGCGGGAATTTTTTACACCAATCTCCTGGTATTATTTTTAGCAGTAATGAGCCTTGGACTGGGAATTTTAATTTTCGGCACAGGGGAACTAATTGTACTTAAGAGCAGCGGAATAATCATTTTTGAAAGAGGAGATGTTTTCTGGAGATTTTTAGTAGCTTACGCATTTGCATCCTTAAGCATGTCCGTCGTAGCCGGACTGACATTTTTGTTCTCTTCTCTTGTTGAAAATGCAATCGGTCCAATAGTCGCTACGATGGCTATCATAATTATTTTTATAATAATTTCTGCAATTAATGTACAATTTTTTCAATCAATAAAACCGTACCTTTTTACTACATATATGAACTCCTGGAGGCTGTTGTTCGACAATCCTCTGAATTTGAAAGAGATTCTGGAATCGGCATTAATTCTCTTAAGCCATGCTGCAGTCTTCTTTACGGCAACTGTATATATTTTCAGTAAAAAGGACATTCTAAGCTGAAATGCGAAAAATAATTTTTGTTTTTATAATTTTAACCGGCATTGTATTCCCCCAAAAAAGAGACCCTGAAATAATCCTGCGAAAACTGCTGGAAAAATTTGATAAAGTGGAAGACTACCAGGTTGATATTAGAATTAAAGTCGATGTGGAATTCATCAAGGCTCCGGAGAGCAAGGCGAAAATATATTTCAAGCAGCCGGATAAAATTCATATAGAATCGGAGACTTTTGCCCTGCTACCGAAGGATGGTTTGAATTTTTCTCCTTCCGGATTACTCGGGAAAAAGTATACTTCCATTTATGAAAAAGACGATATAATCGACGGGAATAAAGTTTCCGTTATTAAAATAATTCCGCTCGGCGAGGGGAATGTAATATTAACAACTTTGTTTATTGATGATGATGAAAGCTTAATAAGAAAACTGGAAACAACAACGAAGACTGAAGGGACTTTTTCAATAAATCTTAAATATAAGCCTGAATCGAAATACCCTCTCCCCAGTGAAATGATATTTTCATTTGATTTGGAAGGACTAAATCTGCCCCCCGGCATAAGCGGCGAGCTCAGCAGTGAATCCGAAGAGAAATTAAAAGAGGAAAGAAACAGGCCGGTAAGAGGAAAAGTTTATATTACTTATTCCAATTACAAAATTAATCAAGGCATCCCGGACGAGATTTTTAATAAATCTTCAAAGTAATAAATTTTTATTTAATCATCCTGATTTCAATGCATAAAAAAAATCTTTTACTGGCAGCAATCATAATTTTGAAATTTAATATTATTTCTTTTTGCCAGATTGAAAAAGGAATGGCCTATTCAAACGATAGTGTTAAAATTTCTTATATCGAAGCCGGGAAAGGAAGTCCGGCGCTCGTTTTTGTTCACGGACTAAATATTAATAAAACATATTGGAGCAGCCAAATAGAAGAATTTTCTAAAAAATATAAAGTAGCTGCACTTGATTTAGCAGGGCACGGCGAATCCGGAACAAGGAAAGATTATTCGGTACAAGCTTATGGTGAAGATGTTGCATCAGTTGTAAATAATTTAGATCTAAAAGAAATTATACTTATTGGGCATTCAATGGGAGGAGCTATTATAATTGATGCCGCTCGTCTGCTGAAAGGAAAAGTAAAAGGCCTAATCGGTGTGGATACTTATCACGAACTGCGGGCAGGTTATCCGAAGGAAGAGATAGATGAATATATCGAAGGGTTTAAAGCTGATTTTAGAAAAGCTTCGGAAAATTTAGTATCTGAAATGTTTCCTCAAAAAGCAGATATAGCGGTAGTCTCAAAAGTTGAGAACGACTTTATCAATGCCCGGCCTGAGAAAGTAATTAGCACTTTCGAGCACCTTTTTGCATATGATCAAGCAGAAAACGTCAAAGATCTTCGGATTCCTGTTATTTCAATAAATACTGATCTGTATCCTACAAATGCCGAAGCAAATAAAAAAATTGCCGACTTTTCCGTAAAGATAATCAAAGGGATTGGACATTTCCCGATGCTCGAGAATAAGGTAATGCTTAATAAATATCTGGCTGAAGCGATTATTGATTTAATCGCAAAAGAATAATTAAGATTATTTTTTACCAGCTCGCGAACTGCCCTTTTTTAAAGATCGATACTATTCTTTTACGAAATCCTTCGAAATTTATTTTCGGTAAAAGATGCCGGGCTGTAATTGTCATTATAAGATCAAAAATGGTAATTAAAATATTCTGTTCGCGGCTGTTTTGTTCGGCATATAAAAGATTCAGGTTTGCCAGGCTTTCAAGATTGTGTCCTTTGCCGATTTGTTTTATATGCTGGGAAGAATAAATATTCTGAACAAAAGCAAGTTTATCTTTAAAAGTACCGAAGGAGAGGATAATACTATCACCTGATCTGGGATGTACAATTTTAACGGCGTAATCTTCTTTCACATCTTCAATATTCCACTGATTGGTGAAAATTGCATAATTAACAGTTGAGCTGTATTGTTCATTCCCAAACTGCGGATCAATGTATAACTTATTCTCGTATTCTTTTACACTGATCTCAGTTTTATTCTTATCATATTCTGTTTGCATAGCTGCGCCTCCATCGACAGATTGTTTAAGGGAGTGAATCTATCGAGAAATAAAAAATCAAAAGCTTAATTTTTTATTCTGTTTTTTCTTCCTTCTCCTTTGGTTTAGGCTGTTGTACTTTTGCTTCTTTCTTTCTCCGCCGGAATTTTCCGTAGCTTCCTTTGAAGATTTTTCCGCGTTTAGTTCTTTTGTCGCCTTTGCCCATAAGAGTCTACTCCTTTGTTAAATTTATCGATTTTTTATTTAGAAATATGTGTAAAAACTAATGGATAACTTGTAAAAAGTAAAAAGTAAAAAGTCCAAAAAATTGAATATAATCTAAATATCCTTAAAATTAGGTCAAAGTGTTTGTCATTCTTCAAACTTCTTAAATAAAACCGAAGTATTGTGTCCTCCGAAGCCGAACGCATTGCTTAATGCAATATTTATCTTTTTTTCAACCGGTTTATTAAAAGTATAATCCAGATCGCATTCGGGATCAGGATTCTCAAAATTAATGGTTGGAGGAATGATATTGTTATTAACTGCTAATATGGAAGCGATTGCTTCAACAGCCCCTGCTGCCCCAAGAAGGTGGCCTGTCATGCTTTTTGTAGATGATAAACTCATTTTATAAGCATGCTCGCCGAAAACTTTCTTTATTGCAATTGTTTCGCTAATATCTCCGAGCGGCGTGGAAGTGCCGTGCATGTTAATGTAATCAATATCTTCCGGTCTTATTCCGGCATTCTCCAAAGCCATCTGCATTGCATATACTGCTCCTATTCCTTCAGGGTGAGGAGCAGTAATATGATGAGCATCTGCTGAAAGCCCCATTCCGATCATCTCGGCATAAATTTTTGCATTTCTTTTTTTTGCATGTTCAAGATCCTCAAAAATTAAAACACCCGCTCCTTCACCCATTATAAAACCGTCCGGGGTAATATCGAATGGGCGGCTGGCGGTTTCAGGGGAATCATTTCTGGTTGATAAAGCTTTTGAAGCATTAAATCCGCCGATCCCGATTTCATTAACCGAAGCTTCACTCCCCCCTGAAACAATAATATCCGATATTCCCTGTTTAATAAGAAGATATGCATCAATCATATTATTATTTGATGTTGCACAGGCTGAAACAATGCAGTAGTTAGGTCCCCTGAATCCGTACTGAATGGAGATATATCCTGCTGCAATATCCGGGATAAGCATGGGAATAAAGAAAGGCGATATCCTGCCGGGACCTTCGGAATAATTTATTATCGACTGTTGATAAAAGGTTTGAATTCCACCGATTCCGCTTCCGAAGATAACCCCAATCCTTGCTCTTTCCGGATCGGAAAGATTGACTGAATCAATTCCGCTGTCTTTAATTGCCAAAGCGGCTGCAGCCAATGCATATTGAGCATAAGGATCCAACCTGCGGGAAGTTTTTTTATCAATATAATTGACGGGATTAAAATTTTTCAGCTGACAGGCAAATTTGGTATCCAGCTTGGAAGTATCAAAGCTTGTAATGGTTGCAGCACCGCTTTTACAATGAATGATTGAGTCCCAGATTTCGGACAATGTTAGTCCTATCGGTGTTATCCCTCCCATTCCCGTTATAACAACTCTTCTGTTATTTTTATTTTCCATATTTTATATAATTTAAGCAGCCGTTAAAGATTTAACTGTTGTTTAATTAATTTTTCATATTTGTCTTCGGTAAGCCTGAATATTTTCCAGTCTTCCATTAAAACCGCACCCATGTTTTTATAAAATTCTATGGCCGGTGTATTCCAATCAAGCACAGCCCATTCAATTCTTCCGCAGTTCCTTTCTTTTGCCAGATCAATCAGATATAACAATAAAGCTTTTCCTATTCCTTTGCCCCTTAAATGCGGCCTGACATAGACATCTTCCAGATAAATTCCCGGTTTTCCTAGAAACGTTGAAAAGTTATGGAAGAAGAGAGCTTGACCGGGAGGCTCACCGCTGTATTCTGCAATAATAACTTCGGGATAGTTATTTTTTCCAAAAACATTCTGCAGTATTAAATCTTCGGAGGCAGTAACTGATGCTGCTAATTTTTCATATTCGGCTAGTTCTTTAATGAATGACAAGATTAGAGATGTATCTCTATACGATGCTTCCCTGATTTTTATTAATTCTTTTTTCTTAACTGTCATATTCATTAAAGTTTAATAGTTGGATTTTTTCTTTTATTCTTAATGAATTCGTCTGTTTTAACAGCTGCAAGAGAAAAAAGGTAACCAAACAAGCAGCCTAATGCCGCACCGAAGATAACATCGGACGGATAGTGCAGTCCAAGATATATTCTGGAAACTGCTACCAGCGAAGCCGTGCTGAACAGCAGCCATTTAAGATTCGGGAAAAATCTGTAAAAAAAACAAGCAGCGGCAAAATTATTTACAGCATGGTTTGAAGGAAATGAATAATTACCGTCGCATCCTAAAGGAGTGATAATATCAGTCAAAGTCATACATGGTCTTACTCTTAAAAATATTTCTTTCAATACCTTGTGACTGATTTGATCCGAAAAAATAATTAAAATTAATATTCCGACTGCCGCAATTTTTCCTTTTTTCCCCCCTTTAAAAAAAGATATACCAAGGAGAATAAAGTACGCTATATACCAATTATTTACGTTGGTTATGATAGAAAAAAATTTATTCAGAAAACCGGATGAGAGAGTATGATTGAAGAAATAAAGAACACTAACATCAATAGAATAGAGAAAATCTGCCACTTATTTTGAACCCTGCATCGGTATAGACCCCCATATTTTTAAATTAACCTCACTCATATCATAATTTCTTAATTATTTCAAATATCCGGTTAAAAAGAATTCCCTTAAAATTTATTATCGAAAGCAAATCTAAAAAAAAAATTAATATAAATGAATATTTAAAAAAAAGAGCATACTGGCATGATTTTATCTCATTATTAGCAGAAAAACTTAAAATTCTCCGATTATAAGCTTAAGTTTAGAAATCAACCATTTTTGGAGAATAAATTACATGTAATTAGAAGAGGTAAGTTTGTCTGGAACTATTTTTACTAAAAAAGCTTTTTCCAAACAAAAATATCTGCATTTAATAAAAGTAGCTGAAGAACATCTGCTCACTCCTTTAAAGATAATTGCCCTATTAATCGGAGTTTACAGCCTATTTGCCCTCATTTTTGAAGTACGATACTTTTCTGAGTTTACTCCTCAAATTTTTGTAATCCTCTTATCTGCTGCAGGCGCAGCCTTTTTAATCCTTTTATTACTTTACACCTCTTTCGGTGAAAAAAAACCTGTTATAATGGTTCATTCCCTCCTTACAGTTATAATTGTTTCTTCAGGCTGCATCACTTATCTCATTCCTTCAACGTTACTGGTAAATGTCCAGATTATAACTCTTCTTATATTCACATCTGCATTGTTCCTCAGCTGGGAGGTAAAAAATCAGATAATTGTATCTGTTTATTATGTAATCGTTTTTGCAGCGGCAATTTTATTAAACGGGAAGAGCATTTACTACTTGAACAATATTTATGAAACAGTAGTGTTTGTGCTGTTCTTAAGTCTAATCTCGATTATCGGAAGTTCAGTTAATTTTAAATTAAGATTGGAACTTGCGGAGAAATCATACATCGTCCGCCAGTCTGAAAGAAAATACAAATCTATGTTTGATAATTCAATTGAAGGAATATTTCAAACAACTCCGGAAGGAAAATTTATTATTGCCAATCCTGCATTAATAAAGATGCTCGGCTACAACGATATGGAAGAGCTGCTGGAACTTAGTATAGATAATGATATTTTTTTAGATCCTGCCGACCGGGATAAGCTGATTAAGCTGCTCCGGAAGGAAAATGCTGTTCATAATTATAAATTAGGTTTAAAGAAGAAAGACGGAACTGCGATTATAGTCAGGCTTGATGATAGGATTTTGAAAGATGAAACCGGGGAAATCTATTTTGAAGGAAATATAAGGGATATCTCGGAGCAAATCAAAGCAGAAGAAGAAAGAAAAAAAGCCGAGATTGCTTTAAGAAAGGAAAAAGCGAAATCGGATCAGCTTGCAAAAGACGCTTTAAAAGCTAATTCAATAAAAAGCCAGTTCCTGGCAAATATGAGTCATGAAATAAGAACACCTATAAACGGAGTAATTGGTCTTCTCAATTTAATTGAAAGCGATGCATATAAGAATAAAGAAGAATTGAATCAGTTTGTAGCCGATGCAAAAACATCTGCTGAATCACTGCTGGAGATTATCAGCAACATTCTCGATCTTTCAAAAATTGAAGCGGGAAAAATGGAACTGGTTGAAGCAGAATTCGATCTGGAGACCGTGCTTAATGAATCCGTTTCAGTAGTTAGAAGCAGAGCAAATGAAAAGGGATTAAGCATTTCTGCCGATATACCCAAAGATATGCCTATTCGATTAGTAGGGGATGCAATACGATT
>JBLNGL010000503.1:0-8310 GCA_050264735.1 Ignavibacteria bacterium
TCTTTTATTGATATAAGGGATGGTTACACATATAGAACTGTAAAAATTGGTAATCAACTTTGGATGGCTGAGAATTTGAGAGCAACGCGCTTCCGTAACGGCGATGAAATACCTGAAGTAAAAGATGACATGGAGTGGAGAAATTTAAATAAAATAGCTTATTGCAATTATGGCAATAATAAAGATAAAGGTGATATTTATGGTAGATTATATAACTATTACACTATTATGGATGAACGAAATATTTGTCCAGAAGGCTGGCATGTACCTACATATGAAGAGTGGCGCATTTTTAACGGCCCAGGGAATGATATGAAAAAAAGCGGTTATTGGAAAAACAGTTTCGCCAATAACTCCACGGGATTTTCTGCAATATCTGCTGGTGTGCGAGCTGGTAATGGAACATTTAAAGACGAAGGTTATATAGCAGATTTTTGGTCAAGTTCACAGGAGGCTAAAGGAGGAGAATTTGCATGGCATCATTATTTAGAAGATGTTTCGAATGGTTTTTTACGTAACAATCCTAGCCTTTTCATATTTGGTTTTTCAATCCGTTGTGTTAAGGATTGACACGACGGGGAAAAAATAAAAAATTTAACAACATTAGAAACTATTTGTGCTTAATAAAGCAATTTAAGCCGACAGCTTCTTTATGCAGTCTGCATTTTTATAATTACAATGTTGGGTGCTCCGTTTCTAGCTGAAATATTTCCCCAAAATAATATTTGATTCGGCTTTTCAAAATAGAATTGAAGCTGCTGTATCTCTCCCGTTTAAAATTATTTTCGAATGATCTATCTGGTCTTTCGAAAATGGTACAGCTATTCTTGGACTGCGGATCCGGACCAAAAATCCTTAAGATTAAATTTAAAACCTTTTAACTCTCCAACCTTCTGCGATCCTAAAAATTCCCTTCAGCATTACTTTCAAGCCTCGCATCTTCCTTTAAATTTCTAACCGCTTCATTACACGCATTGAAATAATCATTTCTCGCATTATTCATTACTCTCTCAAATCTTTCGGGATGCTCATTCTTTTTCGTTGCCTCTGCACCCTGGAATAATTTGACTACCGCTTTCCACGCCTTCCTATCTTGTGTATAAAGATTATCCAGCTCTTCTTTCGTGAAATACTTCATTTAGAATTTCCTCACTGAACTTTAAGTGTTTATAATATTCGGGAGAGAACCCTGCAGCCAGTGTAAATATAATTTTATGTTCATTAGGATCGTTTACAATTCTCACCCATTGAAATTTCCTTGCTAAGTATTGCGTAATTGTATAAGAAATGTATGTGCCCAAATCTTGCGTGATGAAATTTGATGCTCCATAAATTCCTTTATTCTCCATGTAGATTTCTTTTAGTCTATCGACCCCATAATGTTTAATCAGCTGCTGCGTCAAGGAATACGACGTGTCTCGCGCTTTCCTATGTTTAGGATAATTATGCTTCTTTTTCATTTTAAATAATTTTTAATTTGGATTATTCTGATTGAGGAGTTACAGATTTCCCTTAATGAATAAGGAAGAGGGAAGAATTATAATTGTCAAAGAAAGAATTTTAGGTAATTCATTGAAAATGATAAATGAAGAAAAAGCTTTTAACTTAAACAACCCAATCCTTAAAATTCAAGAGTACGAAAATGCAATCAGATGTATACTTGGATAATTACGGAAAATAAAAAAACTATGCCATTTACTATGCCAGGAATTGCTAAGTACTTAAAAAATAATAGTTTACTGATGGTTAGAATCACCTCTTAATCAGCAGGTCGCCGGTTCGAATCCGGCAGGGTGCACTAAAACAAGCGATATTCGCAACTTTTCGTGTGACTTTTACACCCACCTCCGAATTCAAACCATATTCTCACTGTACACTTTTACTGTACACTTCAAACCAACTTTCACTAGTTGGCAAACAATGGCAAAAAAAGAAAGTTTTTATCAATTGCTTACCGATATAACTCCGAATAAAATTTATGTTGAAAGTTTCCAACAATCAGGAACTTTTTTAGAAACTAAGAAAATGATTTTACTCAAATAAATCCTATTTTTTAAAGTTCTCCCCACTTAACTCTTAGTTGGAAAATTTTTGTCATCAGGTGACTGATTTTATAACTTTTTGAGTGAAGGGGTCATACTTAAAATAAATACAAAAGGATTGAACATTAAAGAAAAATTAAGCAAGTTTTCGAAGGTTTTTCAAACAAAGTAGTAAAACCCTGAAGGTTAACCGCAGGCGGTTAGGTGAACTCTTCGAACAGGTGATGAAAAGATAAAATTAACCGTAACGATTTATCATTTATTTAGGAGCACTAAATGTCGGATGATAAAGATAAAAATATTATTTTATTTTCTTTCCCCCTACTAGTATTAGTTTGTATTGCAGCATTCTTTGGAGTCTTCTTCAGTGAACATATATATTCAAGGGAAGTAATTGAATATGCTGTACAAGGAATTGGGCAAGATTTAGTTACGCTATTTATCGTTGTCCCAGTTTTTACAGTATCCATGCTCTATGCATATAAGAAAAATATTATTGGAATTTTACTGTGGGGCGGCTCTCTATTTTATTTTGCTTATACATATCTGGTATATAGTTTTGGTCTACATTTCAATCAATTGTTCTTAGTATACTGTGCTATTCTTGGAGTTTCATTCTATGGATTTCTATATTTCCTTATATTCTATAAGGAAACAATAAATATAAAAATGAAACTTAGACTAACTATTTCTGTGTATTTATTACTAATAGCATCTTTATTTTACTTGATATGGTTACAAGACATACTACCATCGATTATTATGAATACTATTCCAAGAACTGTTGCTGAATATAATATTATTACAAATCCGATCTATGTTGTTGATATAGCCTTATGTCTTCCATTCCTTATCATCATAGCTATATTGATAATAAGGGAAAGGAGTTTAGGATATTTTCTTGCTCCAGCAGCATTACTTTTTACTTTTTTACTATCACTTGCAGTAATTGGGATGATAATCGCTATGGCAATAAAAGGGATCCCAATAGATTTGGGGCTAATAATTATATTTGCATGTATATCATTAGCAAGCTTCATACTACTGATAGTATCATTAAAGAATTATGATGTAATAACAGAGCAAACAACAAAAAAATTATATACCTAATTTGCCCAATGTTCAGGGTTTCATTTGTCCCCTAAAAATTGAAATTTAAAATAAGCTCGTATTAAATAAAAAAAGCTGCATGAACCACGGCGGGATGAATGAGTGTAATTGAAGGCAAATTAGGTGTTTTTTACAAGTTATTGTTATCCAATTCATATCTCAACTATTACCCAAGTCCAATCCCAAGGGTTTGAACCTGTTTTTGCAAACTAATTAGTATTAACCCATCGGCATAGGCGAATACCCAATTAAATTATCCGAAATTTACTTTGTCAATTTTTTTAACAATAAAAGGAGTAATAAAATGAAAAATTTATTAATCGCAGTTTTTTCAGTCTTGCTCATGGTTCAATCATTTGCGCAGGATATTTCATTCAAAAATCCAGGAGATAATAACCTAACCCGTTACTATATCGATTTGATTGGTAAAACAGCTTCATTAAATAGTGAATTGGGATTATTCGGAGGAATGAGAGCGGGCTTTAATATCAATAGAAACGTTAGTCTTGGATTAATAGCACACGGACTAATTCCAAATAAATTAGGAAGCTCTTATATAAATCAAGAGGGCAGGGATGAACCCCATTTAGGTTACGGCGGGGTGGAGGCGTTATATAAGTATGACCTGTCGGATAAATTCTATTTAACAAGTATGATGATGATTGGTGCAGGTCGTGCCGATTATGAAAACTTAGGTGGTTATGATTATTTCTTTATATTGGAGCCGGGTGCCTCCATTAATTATAGACTTACAGATTGGTTTGGACTGGGTTATTCCCTGAACTACCGTTTAGCCTCGGGAGTGAACTATGCTGATTTCTCCAATGCGAGTTTTAGCGGTTGGTCGATGGATCTTGCTTTTAAATTTGGATTTTAACACATGTGGAACAGTACCCGCCGCCAATGCGGAGCAAGAAGGTGAGAGGAATGTAGTTGTTTACCACATCGGGTTTAAAAAGTGTAAGGGAAACAGCTACTTCTTTATGATGAAAGTCTGCTGGAGGCATTTAAGTGAATGGAGTGAATGAAAATCACCGCAGAGCAGGGCAAGCAGGGCGAAGTGAAATGAAAGCATCTTTAATATTAATTGAATTACTCACCAAGTACACACATTTCATTTTTTACCTCGCCGAAGCCACGCGAAGGCTGGCTTCAATCAAATACTAAGTAAACACTGAAATATTATCTTAAAACCGGACAGAAGAATTAGTATATATATGTGTTTAAAATAAAAAAGCGATATTGAGTAAATATCGCTTGCTGAAGAATAATCCATTTATTATTTATCTGAAACATCAATCCTGATTGTGGGTGGATTAGCATTCGTAATGACTACAGTATAGTTTCTGTCAGGATCTGCATTAAAAGCACCTGCAGGCTCATCAACAACATTCTGAATTTCGGCGGTTACTTCAACTCTTCCCTCAGCAACATCTTTATATGCAGTAATGGTACCAGGTTCTACGTCGTTTATATTCTCAGTGTTGGCAGTGGTTTTAATTTGAAGGTTTGCTTTAGAGGTGAAATCATTTTTAACTCTGAATGAGGGTGGTTCTTCAGAGCAGGCAACGAACGAAATAATCAAGAGTAAAACGCTAAAATATTTAATAATGGTTTTCATATAAAAGCTCCAGTATAAGTGAACTATAAAATTTACTGCTAAATTTCTTTAGCATATACCTTATCACAAGAATAATGCCGATTAAATGAAATAAAAGTTCGAATTTACAGATAGAATAGGCAGGTAAGATGTCTTAATTAATTGAATAATGTTCCTTATCCCGATAAAAATCGGGACAAGTTGTAAATCTGGCTGAAAATGTCAAAAGGTGAACTGACTCTATTGTAAAGCGGATTTAGAATTTAGAAACTTTCTTGATGTTTCGGTTCAGGAATAATTCCAAGCTGCTTATCATTTTTGCTGTGTCAAAATATGAATTCAGGGAAGTAATTCTTCCATTTTTAATTTTAATAACTTCACAAAACGGTTAAAAATAAAGGAACCCTAATAATAAATAATATTTTGTGACGCGGTATACTTTTTAAATAATTGAAAGTCTAATCAGTAGACAAAGTACATTATTTTAATAATAAAAGAAGGTCTCAGATTTATGAAAATCAAAATCTTTCCGTTAATCATTTTTGCAGTTGTTATTCAGGAATTATTTCTGACACAGGATATATTTAGTTGTAGTGAATTAAAAGTAACAATGCATAATAAAACAATTGTTGGAAACAATGAGGATTATTGGGATCCGGATACAAGAATATGGTTTGAAGCGGGCTGTAATGGAGATTATGGCGCCGTTTATGTCGGATATTCAGCATTATTTCCTGAGGGAGGCATGAATGAAAAAGGACTCATGTTTGACGGTCTTGCTGTTTCCGGCAAAACAATTAAACACTCGTTTGGGAAAAAACAAATATCTGAAACAGAATTAAAGAAAAAAATAATGAAAGAATGTGCAACAGTTCAAGAAGTAAAAAATCTTGTTGATCAGTACAACATTAGTTTCTGGTTCCGTGCTGTTTGGATGTTTGTGGATAAAACTGGAAACTATCTTATTGTTGACGGGGATTCACTTATTTCAGGTAATAATAAATATTTTATTCAGACAAATTTCCATCCTTCTGATATTAAAGATGAAAAAGATATTGACTGTTGGAGATATAAAAAAGCATCGTATTTGTTAGAAAAACATTGCGATTCATCAATTGAATATTGTACTTCATTAATGGATTCCATACACACTAACGGTACTCAATATACAACAATATATGATCTCAATAATGCTGTAGTTTACCTATACTGTTTCCATGATTATAAAAAATTTATAAGATTCAATCTGAGCGAGGAATTAAAAACAGGAGACAAAATTTTGATCATTCCGGAATTATTCCCGGAAAACAAAGATGCTTTTAATAATTACAGTATAAATAAAAAAATAAAAGATTCATTAAGTATGCTAAGAAATACGGAAGTAGTTAGTGATTCAATGAAAGTATTGGACATAAAAAATTCTGCAAAAAACATGGGAAACGCATTTTTGGTAGAACGTTATTTAAACAACTTTGGTTACGAATGGTTAAATAAACACAATAATTTAAATGCAATTATCGTTTTCAAACTGAACGTTGAGTTGTTCCCTCAATCATCCAATGTTTATGACAGCCTGGGAGAAGCATACATGACGGATAAGCAGTATAAAGCAGCATTGGAAAATTATACCCGTTCAGTTGAATTAGATGAAAGGAATACAGAAGGAAAACAAAGAATAATATTATTAAAAGATCTGCTGCTGTCAGAACTTTAGTTTCTATAAATCGAGAAAAACTTTGGTTTAAACTTGCAAAGGATCTAATATAACCGGTACTATTCGGCAGACCTTAAAAATCTCCTAAAGATCCAATTTAAAACTCATTTTAAAGAAAAGGCCGGAGCCTTTCCTTAGTTCGGAAGTTTCTTGGGATATCGCGAAAATTCACAATCGGGATTGAAAATTTCCTTGCCAATAATGAAAAATTGAATTAGTTTCTTTATTGAATTTACTGGGGTTTGTTAATGGGAAATGCTAAATATCTTTTGGGGTCAAATCGAAAACCATATCATTAATTATTGTTTACCTGTGAAAAATTCATTTAGTGAATTCCAAAAGCTATTTTAATCACTCCAATGGGAATGACGAAGCGAAGCTTTAAAGTTATACCTTTATTATAAAGGAATATAGCAAAATTAGTTGAAAAGGAATTACAATGAGAGATGAATTATTTGAAGAGTTGAAAGAAAGTATCAAACAAGGAGGTAAAATATTGAAGGGGAAAAAGAAACCTGGTAGAGAATTTAATTTTGAAAATCCAGATCCCAAACAGATACGTGAGAGATTAGGATTGTCTCAAAACAAATTTGCTAAATTACTTGGAATAAGTACTTCAACACTTCAAAACTGGGAACAAGGGAGAAGAAAACCAGAAGGTCCAGCCAAAGTTTTATTAAATGTTGCGGCAAAATATCCAGAGGCAGTTTTAAATACAGTTTATAATCAGTAAATCAAATTACACCTAACAAGCGGTTCAACCCGACCCCGCTAGCAGGCCTGCAATTTAAGTTTTTCTAATTGTTCAAATAATTTTACATTTAAGTAATATTAAATAATTAGCGGGGCGGGTTAACCGCAGTCCGTTATATGCTTCAATTATTTTAGGAGATACAAAAATGAAAAAGCATTTTAATTTAGTTCTGTTATCCTCATTCCTGATATTCATTTTAATCATTTCATCACCACAAGTTTCTGCTCATTGTGATGGTCTTGATGGCCCTGTAGTCAAAGCCGCTAAAAAAGCTTTTGAAACTGAGAATGTAAATCTTGTCTTAATTTGGGTGAAAGAAGAGTATGAAGATGAAATTAGAAGTTCATTTCAAAAAACCCTTACCGTGAGGAAGTTAAGTCCAGAAGCTAAAGAAATGGCTGATATGTACTTCTTCGAAACATTGGTTCGTCTTCATCGTTTGGGAGAAGGGGCGCCATATACCGGATTAAAACCTGCCGGAAGAGATTTGGGTCCAGCAATACCATTAGCAGACAAATCAATTGAGGAAAATTCAGCAAAAGAATTATCACAATTGCTAACAGATGATGTTCACAAAGGCCTCAATCAATATTTCCAAAGCGTAGTAAATAAAAAAGACTATAATCCAGACGATGTTAGTGCCGGTCGAGAATTCATTGAAGCCTATGTTGTATTTGTTCATTATGTTGAAGGAATATATGAGTCCACACAAATCTCAACCGTTGGTCATTACAAAGAAACAGAAGCAAAAGAAGCTCATAAACATTAGAAAGCATATAGCATCTTTAATAAGTAAAAAGTCAATAGTGAAAAGAAAAAATAATATTGCGGTTCGATCCAGGTGAAGGATATTTCCGGCTGCTTGTCTCGCCTTGTCGGCGAGACAAGGCGGGCGGGTTAACCGTAGGGTTGTTCCGAGCAGCGCGTAACCGAAAGGCTGTTATACCGCACAAGCTATAGAGTGGAAAAGGAGGAAGAAAATCGTGAACCAAAAGCGTATAATTGTAACCCAATATGGTGGGCCGGATGTGATTAGTGTGATTGAAGAAGAGTGTCCGGAGCCGAAAAACGGAGGCGGAACAATTCCAGA
>JBLNGL010000504.1:0-3652 GCA_050264735.1 Ignavibacteria bacterium
ATTCTAAGATTTTGGAAAGTTTAAATAAATACTTTTTACTTGGTACGGAATCTTTCTTTTTTAGCAGAGCAAGTTGATTGAGGGCTTCATCAGTCCATTCTAAAACGAATTGACCCGGCAACTAAATACCCAATGCTTCTTTAATTGAAAGTTTTTTCTTTTTCCCCTTCTTAAGGTCATTTAAACCTCTTCCTATGCTTTTGACCCATTTCGGATTACTCAGTATATAAAGATTTTCAATCAGATTATCGTAATCTTCTTTTGAAATCAAAACAGCATCTTTCCTTCCTTTGCTGCCCACAATTATATAAGGTTCACTATTTTCATTTACTTTTTCAATGAGCTTATTTAGTTTATTTCTTGCTTCTGTATATATTATTGCCTGCATTATTTACCTCAAGGAAATGTCATTATAATGGCACAAAATTAAATCTTTAAAAACCTTTAATCAAATTGCTAAAATCTGAAATTGTTAAACTGTCAAATTGCTAAATTATTAAATTTATTAAGAATATTAATAGCAATTCAGCAATTAAACAATTTAACAGTTAAACGATCAGCTTCTCCATAAAATATCCGGCTTTCTTTTTTTCGCAATTAAAGATTAATTTTTTTATTTCTTTCTGTCTTTTTTTAGAAAGAAGGTCCTTCGATAAAGAATTGAATTTATTATCAAGATCTTCTTCGGTCATGGGTTCACGCGGATCTCCTTTAGGATATTCAATATATTCTGAAAATTCGCTTCCGTCATTCATTCTAATGACTACTCTGCTCGGCTGTTTTTCGGGAAACATTTTATCAAATTCTTCCGAAGCTTCACCTTTTATTTTATCAATCACTTCCCAAATACGCGGATCTTTTAATTTCTCCTCTGAAAAGGTCTGTGTAGTAATTTTGTGATCGACTAAGGCAGCGGCAATGCAGTAGGGGAGTGAATGATCTGCAGTTTCACGGGATTCAGGCCGGTATTTATGAGGATCAAAAAGGATATCACAGGCGCGGGCAATAGTTGTTATTTTAACATTAGCAATTTGATCATAGGTAATATTGTTTTTTATTACAGCTTTAAGAACTGCAGAAATATGTGTATGAGTCAAAGCTTCCGTCGGAAATGCCTTCATGCTGCAATCCAAAATTTTGTATGATTCACCCAAACCTGAAATTAATTTATCAGGATCCCAGCTCCAGCTTCCAAGTGTTTCTCTTCCCTGCATCTGAACAGGCTTGATTTTTTGTTCTTTCACATCCCATCCAAAGAAGCAGTCCATAAATCCTTCTTTCCCCTCAAAAACCTGTTCGGTACCTAAATATCCCTCCTTTGCCATTAGTGCTGCTAATAATCCTGATTGAACCGCCATCGGATCAACAGTATTTTTCATCATTGTTAACTTTCCGGCAGTCGGACAACCTATTGTATAATTGTGGCTTCCGCTGATTCCGATTGCGTTTACCATTTGATCGGATGTTAATCCCAAAACTTTACCCGCTGCGATAGGAGAAACAAACTGTGTCAGTGACGCATGATGCCATTTTCTTTCCCGTATTCCCGGTACAGCAAATTCGGAAAGCCGCTGTTCAAATTCATAAGCAAGAACAATAGCAGTGATTACTTCCTTCATTGAAGTATCGGCCATTTCGCCTACGGATAAAGCGGCAGGAATCAAGTCTGAAGGATGGGAAGGATCTTCTTTCCAATAAATATCATTGAAATCCAGTGATCTTATCATTAACGAATTAATTAAAGAAGTGCTGACGGCCGGGAGCTTATCGCCGAATCCAATGGTAGTGGATTCTTTCTTTCCTCCCATCTTTTTATAAATACTCCTGATAATATTTACATCTTTTGTATGATAAGCCCCATATGCGCAGCCTATCGAATCATAGAGAAATCTTTTTGCTTCTTCAACAACCTCTATGGGTAAATCCTTAAATTTGAGATTCACGGCAAATTCCGAGATTATGCGGGAGATGGGTTTGTTCATGTTGTTCTATTGATGAATTGCTAAATTGTTTTATTGCTGAAAATTATTTTGCTGATTAGACATCACAGTTTGTGATCTCATGGTATCATAGTCTGCGATAGCAATTGTTATATCATTGAGTTTTTTAATCAAAGTTAATCAATAGTAAAACCAATTTTCTTTTTTGGAGAAGCTGGTGTAATTAATTGATTGATGACCTGGATAATTTGAACAATCTGAGCTGTTAAATTGTTCAATTGCTAAACTGTTAAATTATTTTATCGTTCTATTATTGATTATTTGATTATTCTTCTAACAATACAACAATTTAGCAATACAACAATTTAGCAATACAACAGTATAACAATTAAGCAATTTATCAATACAACAGTATGACAATTAAGTAATTTATCAATTTATCAATTTTAGGTTTTTCTTCACCCATTCTTCCAATCCGCCGGCTATAATTAATTCCTGGGCTGCCTCTCCAATGGGATCAATGGAATAAATTTTATTAACTGAATTTATTGTCGACTGCGTAAAATTAATTTCAACTTTAATTCCTGTTTTTACTGTTAATTTATTATTCCCGAATTTTTCTTTCAAATCATTTACCAATTGAGGACATTCAATTAAAAGATAACCGTTATTCAGTGCATTCCGCTTATATGTTTCATTAAATGAACCTCCAATTACTAATTGAATTCCTTTATACTTTAATGCTGTGGCTGCCTGTTCGCGGGAACTTCCGGTACCAAAATTAAATCCGCCCACGAGTAAATCTCCTTTTGCTGCCAATTTCACAAATTCAGGATCATAATTTTCCATAACCACCTCGGCCTGCTGCTGCGGGGTGAAATCATCTATATAGGTGTATTTGCCTGGAAAGATTCCATCCGTATTAAGGTTATCCTGATAACAAAAAATTAATTCCCCTTCAATCTTTTCCGGAAATCCATCAACAATTTTTACCGCTGATTTCATTCCGATTTGTTTTAGGTTTACTTTTATTTCGCCCAGAATTTTTTTTTGAGCCAAAGGCTCAGCCTTCGGCTGAGCTTTTCCGCCTGCCGGATCCCATGTGTAATCGATTTTTCCTGCGACAGCCGAAGCAGCCACTACTGCGGGCGAAGCAAGGTATGCAAAAGCTTTGGGAGAACCCATCCTGCCTTTAAAATTCCTGTTTGTTGCAGAAATACCTGTTTCACCATCTTCCAGCAAACCTATCCAGAGTCCGATACATGGGCCGCAGCCAGGCGGAAGAGGGATTGCTCCAGCTTCAATCAAACTCTGCCAATATCCAGCTTTTTCACTTTCCTTCTGGACTTCACTTGAAGCAGCCGCAATATAAAATTGAACTCCCTCTGCAACTTTTTTCCCTTCAACTACAACCGCAGCCTCCTTTATATCGTTAAGTCTGCTGTTGACGCACGAAACCAGATAAGCTTTCTGAATTCTGACTTCTTTTTGTTTTAATTCAGAAACGGGGGTCATAATTTTTACAGTATTGGGTCCAGATACAAATGGTTCGACGGCAGATAAATCAACTGACAATTCTTTTACATAAAAAGCATCTGTATCAGCTTTAATAATATTCTTCTCCAATTCATCTATCCTTTTATGGTTCAATCTAGGATGGATTCCATTCCCATCTGCATCTGAAAAAACTCCTTCCAAACCTCTTTCAGAAA
>JBLNGL010000505.1:0-3094 GCA_050264735.1 Ignavibacteria bacterium
GCGGGCCGGCAAACGGCATTGCAATTCTTCTCATTGCCGATTCGGTGAAGCCTCCTGTTCCCTGCCCTATCATCCCCTGGGTAACATTAGTTTGTGCAAACTGAGGGAAACTGCTGTACAAAATTAAGGGCTGCTTTCCTACTAAAGTATCGTCAAAAAAAATACGGTGCCTTTCGTACCATCTCTCCGCCATTTGCGCAGCATATTGAACCCCTCCTTCTTCTTCCGGATAAAAATAGATTTCAAAATGTTCAGTATGTAGGATCTTAAATTCTAAGTCGGTATACCTGACTTTATTTCTTCCGAAATATTGGGAAAAAGCCTCTTGAGGAATTAATAAACTAATCAATAAAAAGATTATTACAGCACAAAAAAAAGTTAAATTTAGTCTATACATTTTTTTGTTCTCTAATTGAATAAAAGAAGGATTATAAAATAATCCTGAAATGAAAATAAATTATTTTCTGCTGCTTATGTATGTCTTCGACCAAGAGAGTGACATTTTTAATAATTAGACAATTCTATACTTTTTATCATAAAAATTATTAAAAAATTCAAAAAGATAAGAAAAACCGGAAACCCTCAAGAGTTGGGATTCTTTTAAAGAATAATTTTCCAAGCCGTTCAACATTCCTCAGCAGGATATATATGATTTACTAAAAAACAGTATTTTTTTTGATTTTTCAGGTATATTAACTCATTTATTCAGACAAGTGTTCCCGCGATGTACCATTCAAGATTAATCATTCACTAAAGATGACAATAGTACTTAATACTTCCATGATCATAAAATTCATGCAATTTATAATTCTTTCTCCTTATTAAAAATATTTTTTCCTATTCTGCTTGACAGACAAAAATTAATGAAATAGTTTTTGCAAACGATTGCGGTAACGTTTGAATTGTGAAAAATGTAACTATCAAAAATATAGCTTCTGAACTACATTTATCGGCTTCAACCGAACAAACCCATAGAAGATATAATCCCCTTTTAGATGAATGGCTCCTTGTTTCTCCGCATCGCACCCAAAGACCCTGGCAAGGAAAAGTAGAGAAAATTAATATAATCAGGCCTCCCGATTATGAAAAGGATTGCTATCTCTGTCCGAATAATAAAAGAGCTAACGGGGAAATTAATCCCAATTACAAATCTACTTTTGTTTTCGACAACGATTTCAGTGCATTAAAGAAAGATGTTTCCGGCCGAATGGACAGCAAATCGGAATTATTGAAAGCAAAAACTGAAAGGGGTATATGCCGGGTTGTCTGTTTCTCACCAAGACATAGTCTGACTTTATCTGAAATGGCATTAAATGAAATCGAGGAGGTTGTAAAAACCTGGAAGCGGGAATATTCTGAGCTTGGAAAACTTTCCTTTATCAATTATGTGCAGATTTTTGAGAATAAGGGAGAGATAATGGGATGCAGCAATCCTCATCCGCACGGACAAATCTGGGCGCAGGAGTCTATTCCAAACGGACCAACAAAAGAGCAGTTTAATCAGCAGAAATACTGGAAGAAAAACGGAAAGACCCTTTTAAGCGATTATTTAAAAATAGAAAAAGAGAATAATGAAAGAATTATTTACGAAAATGATTCTTTCGTTTTACTGGTGCCGTACTGGGCTGTCTGGCCTTTCGAAACATTAATCATTTCCAAAAGAACTATTGGCAGTATTCTTCAATTCAACGAAAAAGAAGACAAGGATTTTGCAGAAATTCTTAAAGCCACAACTGTCAAATATGATAATGTATTTAATGTTTCTTTTCCATATTCATCAGGGATTCATCAGTCGCCTACAGACGGAACCGATCATGAGGAATGGCATTTCCATATGCACTTCTACCCTCCCTTATTAAGGTCTGCCGCTATAAAAAAATTTATGGTAGGTTATGAGCTTTTGGCGGAACCTCAGAGGGATATTGCTCCGGAAAGAAGTGCGGAAATATTGAAGCAGGCGGATTCAATTCATTTTTCTTTAAGAAAATCTTAAGAATTTATAAAATGAAAATTAATTCATTTTCGAAACCTATTTTGGAAAAAGTAATTAAATAAATAGGAAATAAAATGAAAAAAAGAGACTTACAATTTTATTGTTATTCTTAATTACATATGAATTATCTTGGCAGCAGACGGCGAATATGAAGAATTCTAATCAGCTAAAATTAATAAAACATTTGCCTGCCACCCTCATCTTTTTATTTCTATTTCAACTTCAAGCTCTCAAAGCGCAAGAGCAATTTGCAAATGGTGCGGATATCGGGTGGCTGTCGCAAATGGAAAATCAAGGATACGTTTTCAAAAATAGTTCCGGAATACAAATGAATTGTATGGATATATTAAAGGAAAAAGGAATTAATGCACTGCGGTTCAGAGTATGGGTTAATCCAGCAGGCGGATATTGTAATAAGCAAGATGTATTATACATGGCGCATCGTGCAGATAGTATGGGATTTGATATTATGATAAATTTTCACTTAAGTGATACCTGGGCTGATCCGGGGCACCAAACTAAACCCGCGGCTTGGGTAACTCACACGTTAACCCAATTGAATTCTGACGTTTATGGTCATGTTTATGATGTACTAGTTACATTAAAATCACTCGGGATAATCCCAAAGTGGGTGCAGATTGGAAATGAGACAAATGACGGCGCATTATACGAAACCGGAAAAGCATCAACAAACATGAGCAATTTTGCATCCATAATAAAAAGCGGCTACAATGCCGTTAAGGCCGTCGACAGCTCAATACAGGTTATTGTTCATCTTTCAAACGGGCATGATAATCAGATGTTCAGGTGGATGTTCGACGGCTTGAGGAACAATGGTGCAAAGTGGGATATAATCGGAATGTCGGTATATCCTTACTGGGCTAATTTGCCGTGGCAGACGGATGATAGTCTGGCATTGATAACTATGGAGGATATGATTGCAAGGTACAATACTAAAGTTATGGTCGTTGAAGCCGGCTATCTTTATTACAAGCCTGTAGAGGCTAATCAGTACCTTTTGGATCTGATAGAAAAAACAAAATCTGTCGGCGGGCTGGGTGTTTTTTATTGGGAGCCTCAAAGCTATAATTGGCAAGGTTA
>JBLNGL010000506.1:0-5104 GCA_050264735.1 Ignavibacteria bacterium
TAACATTTGAAAGTTCAGCACAAAAATTTTTAAATTCAGTTAATTCGCTCACAATTCACTAGTTAATTGTTAAAGATGCCGGGAAAATTAACTAAAAATTCTTTGTGTGGACCGAAGACAATAATTATATTTACAGCACAAAATAAAAGGAAAAAGACCGGAGAGTTGGCAGAGTGGTTGAATGCGGCGGTCTTGAAAACCGTTAAGGATGCAAGTCCTTCCGGGGTTCGAATCCCTGTCTCTCCGCTATATCTTGAGTTGAGGCACTATACATCATTTTTTGATTAAATTCTGACTTTTCCCTCTTGTAGTCTCAAATAGTACATGTTTTTACCTAATGATGAGAGTTTTATGAGAGGTCAACCAGACATGAAGAATCTTGGAATTTTCTTGTCGAGTTCATTATTTTTTTAAGAATTCTTACCTTAAAAGGATCTCACTGAAATAATGGACGCATTATTTATTTCTAGTTAGCAAAAAAATCTTCTCAGCATTCTTCTTATAAAGCTTTTCTAAGGTTTCATCGTTTAATCCAAATCCATTGAGCGGCCAGTGGTAATTAAACAGCTCTATATTATAGAAATGTTCATCCAGCGATTCAAGAATCCGAAATGTTGTTTCATACATACTTTTTTCAAATCCCATATCAGTGCCGTAAAGAAGTTTATCCTGATACTTTTCGAAAAAAGCTTTTGTGTAACGGGGAACAGGAGCATTTTCGGCATATCTTGCACTTATATCAGCATATAGGTTTGCATATTTGTCTAAAAGAACACCAAGTTTATTCAGATCAGTGTTCTGATTTGCAAGGTGACAGGCAATAAAAATTGTACCTGGATGTTTTTTAACGGCGTTTTCAAGTGTCTTCAACACAGAATTAAGATCGAGCCCCTCCTGATTATCTAACCTCCAATCAAACGCATTTAGCAAACCATCATTTGTGGAGTCCATTTTTTCATAAAACCATTGGGGCTCACCGACATGAATATTGATTGGCATATTTAGTTCAGCACATTTTTGCAGCAGGGGATCCATTCTGGGATCGTCGATATGCATACCCCATGCAGGAGGTTTACAATAAAAAAGGCCCTTCCCTTTATCGCCAAGCTCACCGACACCTTTAGCGCCCATTTTAAAACACCTATCTAATTCTTCAACTGCATTCGGCCCAAAACCAGGTTTATCATATCCGGTATAATCGAATCCGCACCAGAGCTCAAATCTGTCCGGGTATTTAGAATAAAAGTTTACCAGTGAATCAAACTCACCTCCATGTGCATGAGTAAGAAGTATTGTTTTTTCTATTCCTGCTTCATCCATGTTTTTAACCCAGAGATCAATTTCATTCCCCGATGCATAGGGATGAGAGTGCATATCAACTACAGGGAACTTGGCTTTTTCAATCTTGGTTATGGGAATGTTATAGATACTCTTTGGCCGGTAATTTTTAAGCAACAAGTTATCCGGTGCGGTTTGGCAAAAAAGACTATTGATAAATAATGAGGCAACAAAAAAAATAATCAAAGAAATATTTTTCATATTAAAAATCTTTCATTTAGACTGTTATTACCTGTACACCAATGTTTAGGAGATTTTTTAATTCATCTTCAGGAATATTTGAATCTGTTATTACCGTATTAATTTTTGACATTGGTGCAATATGTACAAAACTTCTTCTCTTAAATTTGCTTGAATCAGTTACTACAACAACCTGTTTGGAAATATCGATCATTAATTTATTTAGTTGAGCTTCTTCAGGAATAGGGGTTGAAATTCCATATTCCGAATCAATTCCGTCTACGCCTAAAAACAATTTATCACAGTAGAAACTTTTAATGCTGCTTTCTGCTATCGGTCCGATTAACGAAAGAGAAGCATTTCTTAATATACCGCCTAATAGAATTACCTTAATATTATCATAGTTTACTAATTGACTGACAATATTCAAAGCATTTGATATTACCGTTAAGTTTTTTATAGTCTCAAGATTTTTGGCAATCTCTAAAGTTGTTGTTCCTGAATCAATAATAATAGTATCATTGTCTTTTATTATCTCAGCAGCTTTCTTCCCTATCTCCAGTTTTTCCCTCGAATGAATTTTAGATTTCTCATTCAATTTGTAATCTATACCTACTCTCTGAATTGATTTTAATCCTCCGCCTCTTGTTTTTATTAATAAGCTCTTTTCTTCGAGATGAGTTAAATCATTTCTGATTGTTACCTCACTAACATTGAATAATTTGCTTAATTTACCTACCCTTACTTGTCCTTCAGTTTCCAGAATCTCCAAAATTTTCATTCTGCGATTAATAGTTGAGGTATCCTTTAAATTGAATGATAAAGATTCCATAATTCATTTAATTAATTCATTCAAAACTACAAAAATTATTTAACTTTCAAAACCTTACCATAAAAGTGAATTTAAGTAATAAATAAAAAGACATGTAATTAATTTGACAAGGAATAAAAATTTTTATTATCTTTACATAAGGTTTCGAAACTTCAATAATAAGGTTTTAAAATGTCAATTCTTGGTTTATCCAATGCAAAATTAAATGAACTCGGGGCTTATTATACGGGAAATGAGATTTGGGGTCAGCCTCTGCTATGGAAAGATCTTTTGCACATCACAAATGAAATATATGATAGTTTAAAAAAATTTATAAGTGGTACATGCAGTCATAAAGATATCAACATTATCTTAACCGGAGCCGGAACCTCTTCCTTCATCGGAGATGTGCTTGAAGGACCTCTTCAATCGAGTACAGGTATTCCAACAAAATCCATCGCAACAACTGACCTGGTTACCCATCCGGAAATATATTTTAATAAAAATAAAAAATATCTATTAATTTCTTTTGCAAGATCGGGTGATAGTCCTGAAAGCTCAAAAGTAATTGAACTTGCTGAACTTATTTCAAAAAAGGTTTTCCACCTGGTAATTACCTGTAACAAAGATGGCAGGCTAATAAATGAAGTAAAGAACAAGGAGCATTTTATCTATTTTATGCCCCCGCAGGCTAATGATAAAAGTCTTGCCATGACAGGCAGTTTTACCACAATGTTACTTGCAGGTTTGATCATTTCAAGAATATCCCAACCCGATATAATCGAAAAGCAGGTGGAGATAATTCACACTTACGGTTCATTAATATTGGATGAGTACGTTGAAAAATTAAAAAAAATTGCTGAATTAAATTTTGAAAGAGCAGTCTTTTTAGGTTCCGGCATTTTTAGAGGAATTGCGGAGGAATCTCATCTTAAACTCCAGGAACTTACTGACGGAAAAATAATCTGCAAGTACGACACATTTTTAGGATTCCGTCATGGACCTAAAGCGGTAGTTGATGAGAGGACGATTCTTTTATATCTCTTTTCTAATGATGATTATGTCAATAATTATGAAATTGATCTTGTTAATGCACTAAAAAAAGGTAGAAAAAATCTTTGTTCAGTCGGTATTATGGAAAAGGATCTGGGTGTGGATATTGATCAAAAAATAATATTGTCGAATAACGGTGTTAAAGCAGAAGAGGAATTTTTAACGATTGTTTCAGTTTTGCCTGCCCAGATTTTAGCTTTCTTTAAATCGATTCAGCTTGGTTTGAAACCCGATACACCATCCGACAGCGGAATGATTCATAGGGTTGTTCAAGGCGTAAAAATTTATCCTTATAAAAATAATAACATATGATGATTGCAATTGATCATAAAATATTGTCAATAATTGCAAAGCATAAATCGGGAAAAAAAATTGGCATTGCATCCATATGTTCTGCGAATAATTATGTAATAAAGTCGGCAATTCTAAACGCAAAAAAAAATAATAAAATTGTATTAATTGAATCTACTTCAAATCAAGTTGATCAGTTTGGCGGTTACACAGGTATTACTCCTTCAGGATTCAAAAAAATTGTGTTTGATATTGCCGGAAGCGTAAACTTTCATAAAGAAAATATAATCCTGGGCGGTGATCATCTGGGGCCAAATAGATGGCAAAATGAAAACTCGGATTCTGCTATGCAAAAAGCAAAAGATCAGGTTTCTTCATATGTTGAGGCAGGATACACCAAAATTCATCTGGATGCAAGTATGAAGTGCAATGATGATGATCCTGACGTACCCTTGAATCCTTCAGTAATTGCTGAAAGATCTGCTCTACTTTGTAAAGCTTCTGAAGATGCCTATAATTCCTCTGACAAGGAATGTGAGCGGCCTGTATATGTAATCGGGACAGATGTTCCTTTGCCTGGCGGTGCTAAGTATACTAATAATGATTTTCATATTACTCCGGCAGATGAAGTGGAAGAGACAGTTCGATTAACTAAAAATGCTTTTGAAAAATATGGTCTCGATGAAGCTTGGGAAAGAGTAATATCGGTGGTTGTTCAGCCGGGAGTTGAATTTGGAGATGCTGAGATTTTTGATTATGACCGAGAGAAAACAATCGATTTGATAAAACTGATTGAAAGCAATGAAAATCTAGTTTATGAAGCTCACTCCACAGATTATCAAAGAAAAATAAATCTTAAGCAAATGGTAGAAGATCATTTTACGATATTAAAGGTTGGCCCTTGGCTTACTTTTGCTTTTAGGGAAGCAGCATTTGCATTATCATTAATTGAAAAAGAATATCTTTCAAACAAAAAAAATATTAAGCTTTCCGGCCTTATGGAAGTGATTGAAGATAGGATGCTTAAAAACCCGGTATATTGGGAAAAATATTATAACGGGACTGATGATGAAAAAAAAATTAAGAGAAGGTATAGTTATAGTGATAGAATAAGATATTATTGGAATGATAGTTTCGTTAATGAATCTTTGTTAATCTTAATAAAAAATCTAACCGAAAATAAAATTCCTCATGCTTTAATCAGTCAGTTTTTACCGGCAGAATATCAAATGATATTAGATGGATCTTTAAGGAATCATCCTCAGGAAATAATTACAAAAAAGATCCTTGATGTTTTGGAAAATTACAATTACGCTGTAAACGAAGGAGAGTAATGAAAGTTCGACCCTGGTTAATTTATGCAATGGTAACAACTGCTTTTTGGGGTATTTGGGGTGCATTGATTGAATTACCTGAGAAAGCAGGTTTTCC
>JBLNGL010000507.1:0-2931 GCA_050264735.1 Ignavibacteria bacterium
GTCGGCATCTACAAAAAACCTGGCTCAGATATGCTTTATGCTTCTTCAAAATATAATCTTTATGAAATAACACCTGATTCAATAAAAGTAGTTAAAACCCTTCAGCCCGATCCATGTTTAGCTGAGTATTATCCGCTTGCAATAGGCAACAAGTGGGTATATTCTGTTTCAATTTGTCCGTTTGCCCAGCCATGTCATGGTTATTTGTACACAGTTGATATAACCGGTGATACCACTATGTCGAACGGATTAAAATATTATATATTTGAAAAAATTTCTGGTCAGGTGGAGGTTTATTTTGATAGATACAATGAAGAAGATTTTACCATAAGAAGATTTACAGAAGATACTTCGTTTTTTAATAATGAATATATTATCCTGGAGCTAACCGCTGAGGTTGGAGATACATTATGCTCTGATATTTTTAGTATCCCTTATGATTGTGGTTTTACAACAATTTTTACGGAAGAAGCAAATGTTTCCCTTTTTAATAATGTTTTTAAGAAAAGGAAGTATGAAGTCCCGTTCATTCCCGGATATGAATATTCATTAGTAAAAGGTCTCGGGTTTTATGGTTATCTTAATTGGGGTAATGATCCCGGAGGCGGATCAATAATAAAAGGATGCATAATTAATGGTATATTATACGGGGATACTTCTCTTACGGGGATCAATGATAGGCCTAGAAACCTGCCGGCTGAATTTTCACTATCTCAAAACTTCCCGAATCCCTTTAATCCTGCAACCAAGATCAGGTATTCAATACCAGGCCGGCAATTTGTAACTCTAAAAGTCTTTGATTTGCTCGGCAGGGAAATAACAGTACTTGTTAATGAAGAAAAACCTGCCGGGGAATATGAAATTGAATTTGACGACAGCAGCTTATCAAGCGGAATTTATTTCTACCAGCTGAAAGCCGGAAATTCAATCCTCACAAAAAAAATGATTTATCTAAAATAAAAGAAGATTAACTTAGCAGGCGATTTAAAATAAAAACGGGCGGAACCTTTATCCGCCCGCATTTTTGTTTTGTATTAACCTTTCTATTGTAGTTTGAACACAATCGGGATCATTACTTGTACTTTCACCGGTTTTCCTCTTTGCATTCCGGGTTTGAATTTTGTCTGCTTTATGGCATCTTCCGCCGCTTCATCAAGTCCTGCGCCTAATCCTTTTTGCACTACAGTTTTTGTTACACTTCCCTGTTCGTCGACAAAAGCAAGCACGAAAACTTTTCCTTTAACTCCCGCTCTCTTGGCAATGTCCGGGTAAACAATTTTATTTTGTATTGCCTGAATTCCGCCCACCGGTTCCGGCATATCTTCAACAGCCACGAAATAAAGAGGCTCTTCTTCTATTTTCTTCTCTTCCTTTGGGGGAACCAGGGGCACTTTTGTTTCCACGACTTCTTTTTTGGTTTCCACTATAGGTTTTGTTTCAGGTTTTTTAACTACTTCAGGTTCCTTTTTTACTTCCTTCTTCTTGTATTCTTCAAGAGCACTTATCGGCGCTTCAATAGGTGTCGGTGCCTTTGGAAGCGGGGGCTGCTCATTCTTCTGTATAGTTTTGTTTTCCTCTTTTACCGGTTCAACAATTGGTGTCTGATTTATGTTTTTAGTGCTGCTTAAATTTTCCGGCGGTGCTTTGACCACATTCTTTACTAAATTATTGCCGGTGTCCGCAGCCTTTCCTCCTGAAAAATTCAGATATACAAAAACACCGGCGATAATCAGAAATGCTGCGGCTGCAGCTATCATCATGGTTTTCTTGGAAGAACCTTTTTTTATAGGTACTTCTTCTTCTTTTTCTCTGACCGGCGGTTTAAGGGTTTCTTTGTTTACTCTTTCAAGATGCTCTCTTTCTTTATGAACAATTGGAACCGGTTCAATCCTTGTTTCTTTTTCTTTAACCGGCGGAGTTATTCTTTCTTTTATAACCGGAGGAGGCGGTGTTAATTCCGGATCTTTAAATGGAATCGGACCGGAGAAAGATTTTGGCTCCGATAGTTCTTTTTCGATTTCTGTTATTACAATTTCCGGTTCTTCCTGAATAATAGGCTTAGGCTTCCTGTTTTCTATTTCTTCTTTTATCTTAGTTAACTTCTGTAATATTGTATCTTTTAAATTTGCCGGAGGCTGCTCAAGATTTAAAGAAATGGGCAAAAGTGCTATCAGGCTTTGATATTCACCAAGGCCCTTCCATGGAAAGTATTTATCGCTTTGTTTTGATGCTGCAAGTGCAGACTCATCTTGTGCATCAAGACAGCCTAGTACTTCGAGTTTTATTAACTCTAATGCTTTTTCTTTTTCCATTTTTCTATCTTTAATTTGTTAATTTTTGCATAAGAATCCCCATAGTGGACTGCAGTTTAATCTTTACTGTTGAGGCAGGGATTTTTAATTTTCCGGAGATACCTTTATCACCCAATCCTTCATAATAGGATAAATCCAAGACTAATTTTTGAGCATCGGTAAGGCTGTTTATTATTCCTTTAATCTTTTCGCTCATTTTCATTGCATTTTCCAATTCTATTGCCCCGATTTCCGTCGATAATTTTGGTACAATTGCATTAACCTCATATTCTTCAGTGTATTCAGGCAGTCCGTGATCTCCTCTCTTTCTCTTCAATACATCAATTGCTTTATTCCGGGTTAAAAGCATAAGCCAGGCATAAACATTATTGATCTTCGGATCAAATTTCTGAGCTCTTTTCCAGATTATTAAAAAGATATTAGAAAGAGTATCTTCTGCTGTCTTTTGATCCCCCACTATTTTTTTAATTAAAGTATAGAGTAAAGCCGAATACCGGTCGTAAAGATGACCGAATGCATTTGAATCGAAGTTCGCTATTTCCAGCATTAACTCTTTATCGGATGATTTATTGCTTGTAGCCAAACCGAATTCCCTTCAAATTGCTTATAAATAAAAATT
>JBLNGL010000508.1:0-4132 GCA_050264735.1 Ignavibacteria bacterium
ATCCGCTGGATGTGAAGCTTTATAAACAGAAATATAAAGATGCTTTCAAGCTCCATAAGAAATTTTCTATAGAATACAGGTTAAAAAAACATAATAATGAATATCATTGGCTGCTTGAAACTACCATACCAAGATACACCGATGAAAAGGAGTTTTTAGGTTTAATCGGAACCGGCATTGATATAACTGAACGGAAAAAAGCCAGGATTGTTATCGAGAATTCTCTTAAAGAAAAAGAGCTCCTTGTTAAAGAAAAAGAGCTCCTTGTTAAAGAAATACATCACAGGGTAAAGAATAATTTGCAGATTGTATCCAGTCTTTTAAACCTTCAAAGCTTTTATGTAAAGGATCCAAAGGTTCTAGATTTGATTAAAGGCAGCCAGGAGAGAATCCGTTCCATGGCTCTGGTTCATGAAAAGCTGTACCGGTCAAAAGATCTTCTGAAAATAGATTTTGATGAGTATTCCAAGGAGCTTATTTCTCATCTTTTTCAGTCTTACAGGAAAAATACAAATGTAAGACTCAATCTGGATATTCCCAGGACTCTTCTGGGGATAAATACGGCAATTAGCCTGGGTTTGATTTTAAATGAGCTTGTTTCAAATTCTTTAAAGTATGCGTTTAACGGCAGAAAAGAGGGTGAGATTTCGATAATTCTGCTGTATAAAAAAAGGAATAATCTGGAATTAATAGTTAGAGACGACGGCATCGGATTTCCAAAAGATTTTGTTATTGCAAACTCCGAAGGAATGGGTCTAGAACTGGTGGAATCGCTTGTACAGCAGCATAACGGTTCATTGAATATAATAAAGGACGGCAAAACGGAATTTCAAATTTCCATTGAAATGGAAAAGGAAAAAACCCAAGCCTGATGAATTCCTTATAGGGAATTGAATCCAAGAAGAAAAATCAAACATTCCGTAAATGTTCTTTTAAAAAAAAATTTCTTACATGCGTTCAACAAGTATCATTTTTCATTCGGCATTTTGATACCTGATTTTTTTTGCCTTGCTGTATTCTTCCGAACCCCACCACGTTTTTGCTTTTTCCATATTGTCAAACTCTATCACTACAATCCGTTCCGGACTCCAATTTCCTTCAAGTGTTTCTGTTTTACCGCCGCGGACAATAAATTTTCCTCCATATTGCTTAAGAGTTGCCGGAACCAGCTTTTTATATTCTTCGTATTCTTTTTGATTTCGGATTTTCACTTCTACAATTATGTAAGCAGGCATTGTCCCTCCTTTCTTAAATCGTACCACAGATCTGTGGTACGTAAACCAAATAGATTACTTTCAAACAGAAATATTCAATTTGCAATGCTCAATAATTAATTTACAATTTTATTCAGTTTGATAACAAAAGAATAAGCAAATTGGTGCAGATGAATAAAAACAATATTATATAAAGTGCTGAAAAAAGGAAAGTGCGGAGAGGGAGGGCTGACTGCGCCAAGGCTTCGTCAGCCGGGGATTAACTGTGATAAAGCGGGGTCAGTTAATATTGAACTTACGCTGACTTTGCCGACTAAAATTCTCTTCTTTAAAATAGCCCTTCCTGATCCTGTTTTTAAATACTTTTCAAGCTCTTTTGCTTTTGATTCCGTTTTAACAGCTATAAAGGCTTCCAATTCAAAAGGTTTATAGTGTTTTGTAGATAAACATAAGCCGCAGTTATGTTCATTTAATCTTCTTTTAAGAGAATTTTTTGAACCAATATATATAAAGTTTTTTATAAAACTTTTAATTATATAAACAAACCGCATGTTTCTTTCCCCTTTTAAAGTATGAACAACTTTTATTATTTAAAACCTCGTCTGTTTAGTTGGCAAAGCCAGACGAAGCCTTGGCGTAGTCTGGCGGAGAGGGAGGGATTCGAACCCTCGATAGCAGTTTACCCACTATGACGGTTTAGCAAACCGTTGCCTTCAGCCACTCGGCCACCTCTCCGTGCTGAATTTATTTTCTTTTCCCCTAGTTCAGAATTGATTTAATAATCCTGTCCCGGTTTTATAGGAAAAAAATTATGTTCTTTTTTTCCAGAATTAAAACTTACTGAAACACAATAAAAAATCCAACCTTTAACTTTATAACTGCCGGTTTTTTAGTCGGTTAAAATTAACTGGATTCAATTTTGGAGAATTAAAAACTGCGGGCATTAAAAAATCATACGCTAAATTATTCGGCAAAACCAAAATTATTTATATTATTTTTTACCTCTTATGGTTTGCAGATATGAAAATGAGAAAAGCCTAGCAAAATTATAATTTGCTATTTATATTAAAAAGCCTATCCAATTTTACTTGATGCAGTACATTCAATACATTTTCATTAACAGAATCTATATTAAATTTTATATTTCTATTAGTGCAAGTTGTATATGCTTGTATAAGAATGCCTATTCCCCAGCTTGATATATATTCTACTTTTGATAAATCAATTGAAATATTTTTACTCCCCTTATCAATTGAATCCTTCACTAAGCTTTGAAAATTTTCATTTTCGATCCCAATTAATTTATTTTTTTCAATTACAATAATAGATTTACCCGGATGGTGCTCTGCGTGAATTTCCATAGACAACTCCTGTGAAATATTCTGTTTATCAAAAAATTATTATTCAAATTTTCTTTTAACTTATTTCCGAAATTATCTTGAAATCTGTTTTTTCATTTAACTAATCAGATTTTGACGATAAAAGAAATGCGGGATACTGAATTGGATTTAATAAGTGCCGCTATGCTAAAAAATTAGATAATAACTATCAACTAATTTTTATTAAGATATTTTAGTTGTGATTTAGAATATCTTATTCTCATAAAAAATAATCTCTGGAATTTTTAGAATGGAACATAATTAAATTCTCCTTTCTAAAGTCCATTACAAATATATGTGAGTTAGGAATATGTATTAATGAAATGTTAAGTCTTTAGCAGTTTAGTCAACAAGTCTTCAGCCACGCGGCAATTTTGACTATCATTAATATTGTAGTGTAAAAACAGACACTAAAATTAAAAATATTTAAATGATAAACTAAATCCTAAACCGTTTTTATAGCAGATTATTCTAATCTTCGCTCTATGGCATTTGAGGGTAATTTGATTTAACATATTTATCACCAAATTATAAGAATGTTTATGATTAATATCCTCAATGCAGCCTCTGTTAATCAATTTTGATAATGGGTTTTTAAAGGATCATCTGCTTCTTTTCATCCGCATCCTTTACGATCAATGTAAACAATCCTGCGGCGATCATTGAAGCGCCGCCAAGAAGCAATGCATAAATTGCTTCACCGCCTACAATATTTCTTACAAAAAATCCTAAAATGCTTGCCGCAGTTATCTGCGGAATTACAATGAAGAAATTAAAAATTCCCATATAAACTCCCATCTTTTCAGGCGGCAGCGAGCCGGCTAATATTGCGTAAGGCATCGCTAAAATAGACGCCCATGCTAAACCGATGCCAAGCTCTGAAACGAGTAAAAGATTCGGATCTTTTATTACGTAAAAAGATGCTAAGCCTAAACCACCGCAGATAAGACTTATCAAATGGACAACTCTTCTGCTCGTTGCCTTAGCAAGCCACATAATTATAAATGCCATTACTGCTGCAAATCCGTTGTAAACCGCCATCAAAACTCCGACCCAATCGGCACCTTCGTTAAAAAGCTTCGATGTCGGATCTGAAGTGCCGTAAATATGATGAGTTACTGCAGGAGTAGTGTATATCCACATAGCGAACAATGCAAACCAGGAGAAAAATTGTACAACCGCCAGTTGTTTCATCGTCGAGGGCATCTCATATAGATCGGTGATAATGGCAGCCAATCCGTTTTTTGTATTGTTATTTTTCCACATTAATCCGACAATAATTTGCAGAATGCCGAACACTGCTGAGCCGGCAAAGAGTACATATAAACCTAATTCCAATTTATTAATAAAAATTATGATCGAAATTATCAATCCGATAATTAACCAGATTAGGCCGTTGCGGATATATTTCGATGATCCCGAACCTTTAATTAATTCCCGTTCAGCCTGTCTTATTTTTTCTTCTTCGTCGGAGTCTTTAAACTTCTTCATCTCTTCCGGACAATATTCTTTTGATCTGAATACCGTCCAGCTTACAGC